>JAJYAS010000551.1 GCA_021779415.1 Bacillota bacterium | reverse complement strand
ATTTTCCATCCATTTGTCCTGATCTAAATTTAGGTATTTTCCGGATTCAAACACCTTTCCAAGATCAATAGTCTTTAAATAGTGATAAGCTTCTGCGATAATTCCTACCCCAACTCCCACATTATTGCCATGAAGCCATTTTGTCGTCTGACCACTATTCATCAGCATCATTTCCCAGCAGTGGGATAGATGGTGTTCCTCCCCTGAGGCAGGCCTAGAAACACCTACCATTCCTATCGCTAACCCCGAAAGAATTAAGCCCTCTGTTAAGCTTTCTAGGGATTCATTTTCTCTATAGGGCAATCTCTCAGCTGCCAGCTCACATTTTTTCACGGCAGTACGCACTAGTTTTTCAACGGACTCGCAAAAATACTCTTCCTTTAATACTTGGGCAAGGTGCCAATCTGCCAGAGCAGTATATTTTCCTAGAATGTCACCCAATCCAGCCTGCAGCATCGACATGGGAGCTGTTTTCATAACCTCTAGATCCGCGACGATAGCTAAGGGATAAACCGCCTCAAAGGTTGTTTTAACTCCATCGACAATAAGAGGAGACACCACTGAAGCATAACCATCCATAGACGGCGCGGTACCCACGATGACATAGGGTAGGTGCAGTTTATAACTTAAAAATCTAGCCAAGTCATTAATTGTTCCTGAACCAATGCCAAGGATAAGGGAGGTATCCTCAGGAATCTCCACGAGGAGTCTTCCCATTGCCCTCTCATCGGGAACTAAATGTTCCTCTCTGAAGATATATTGGCTCATTTGGAAATCCTCTTTTAACAAGCACCTGACCTTTTTCCCTGCAACGTCATAAGTGTTCTGATCTGCAATCATAAAAATCTTCTTAGTTGCAAAGGCCTTCAGCAAGATTGGGATTTCCTTTAATACACCCGGACCCATCTTAATCGTTTGTATATCAACCCTATGTGCAATACCACAAGAACACTGATAGTTGAGTCCAGCCATAGTTTCTAGGCTTCGATTTAGCAAACTCTCATCTCCATCATTGTCAGAACTACTGTCCATAATAAGCATTTACACCGTGCTTTCTGAGAAAATGTTTATCGAGCAAGATCTGATCGATTGACTTAATTCCCGGCGTGAGCGAGCAGGCGGTATACGCCATCATAGCTACTTCTTCGAGCACCACAGAATTATGCACGGCCTCTTGAGCATCTTTCCCCCAAGTAAACGGTCCATGATGATTCACCAGTACCCCCGGCATATAACTTGGATTTCGACCTAGAAAAGTTTCTACGATGACCTCTCCCGTTCGCTTTTCATACTCTCCCTGTAGTTCTTCAGGAGTCAACGTTCGAGTGCAAGGTATTTCTCCATAGAAATAATCCGCGTGAGTGGTTCCCAGCGCTGGAATTCCTTTGCCCGCTTGGGCCCAACTCGTCGCCCATCTCGAATGAGTGTGCACTACACCACCCACTTGAGCAAAGTTTCTATAAATAACAAGATGAGTTGGGGTATCCGACGAAGGCTTCAACTTCCCTTCGACTTGATTTCCATCAATATCGACGACCACTAGATCTTCAACGTTAAGGTCTTCGTAGGGAACACCACTAGGTTTGATGACCACAAGATTACTTCCGCGATCAATGCCACTGACATTTCCCCAGGTATAAGTTACGAGACCTTTTTTAGGAAGTTCCAGGTTCGCTTCAAGGACGGATCGTTTTAAATCTTCTAGCATATCATTAGCTCCTCTAAGGTAACTGCTCTCTATTTTACAGCAGCTTTTATCTTCTTTAGTCGTTTCATGACATCATTTGCGCCCCGCCCAAAGTAATCATGGAGGGTATTGTATTCCCGATAAAGCTTCTCATAGATCTCAACATTCTTTTGATTGGGTTTATAATAGTCTTCTCTTACCTTACCCATGTGTTTAGCTGCCTCAACAATCGAGTCATAACCGCCCTTTTCTTTCCCTGCGACAACAGCTCCAAACATGGCGGAACCAAGAGCAGGCGTTTGAGCTGAGGCCGATATTCTAATTTCTCGATTCGTTACATCCGCATAGATCTGCATCATTAGCTTATTTTTCTCAGCAATCCCACCAGCGGCATATAATTCATGAATCGGAACCCCGCTTTCCTCGAAGGTATCAATTATTTTCCTTGTCCCATAGGCTGTCGCTTCTATTAAGGCCCTATAGATCTCCTCAGGTTTTGTTAGAAGGGTGCACCCTAAAATCATTCCTGTGAGGTCAACGTCCACCAAAACCGATCGATTGCCATTCCACCAATCTAAGGCAATCAGTCCGCTTTCTCCGACTTGAAGCTTTTCAGCTTTTTCTGTCAAGAGCGCATGAATATCTAGGCCACGTTCTTCAGCTTCCTTGGTTAAGCTAGCCGGCACACAATTTTCTACAAACCACTCGAAATGGTCTCCAACGCAAGATTGACCTGCTTCATAGCCAAGTAAGCCGGGAATAATTCCGTCTTCTACGACACCGCACATACCTGGAACAATTTTTTCTTCTGTCCCAAGCATGACATGGCAAGTTGATGTTCCCATAATCATCAACATTTTGCCAGCCTCCGTCACACCCAGAGCCGGAACCGAGACATGAGCATCGACATTACCGACAGCTACAGCAGTACCGATCTTTAATCCCGTAAGTTCTGCCGCTTTAGGCGTAATTTCTCCTGCTTTGGATCCTATTGAATAGATGTCCGTGCTAAGTTTTTCTTCAACTAAGTTTTCAAGGTTTGGATGAAGGGCTTTAAAGAAATCCTTGTCAGGATAACCCTCTTGTTTGTGCCATATTGCTTTATACCCTGCGGTACAACTATTTCTTTTCTCTTCTCCAGTCAGCTGAAATACTACCCAATCCGCAGCTTCCATAAACCGATCTGCCAACTCATAAATATCGGGTGCCTCATGAACAATTTGTAATATCTTGGGCATCATCCACTCTGAAGAAATTTTCCCTCCGTAATTTTTGAGGAATTTCTCTCCTCGTTCCTCAGCAATTCTATTCAACTGATTCGCTTCCTCTTGGGCAGCATGATGTTTCCAAAGCTTCACATAAGCATGAGGATTTGATTTTAAGTCTTCGTCGAAGCAGAGTGGCGTGCCATCCTTATAGGTTGGCAACATGGTACAAGCTGTAAAGTCGATCCCAACCCCAATGACATCTTCCGCCTTGACTCCTGATTTTTTTAAGACTTCCGGAATCGTTTCACCGAGAACCTCCAGATAATCTTGAGGATGTTGAAGCGCCCAATCCGGTTCCAATTTCACGCCCTCCGGCAAGTACTCATCCATTACGCCATGAACATAAACCTTTACTGCAGTAGCAACTTCTTTCCCAGTTTCCACTTCAACGAGTACTGCTCTTCCAGATTGAGTTCCGTAATCCACCCCAATAGCATATTTATGATTCATGGTTTTAAACATCTCCTCGATATGATCAATGATCATATTAATTTAAATTTAAGAAGCATAACTTTGATTGGATAATATGCTAAGAGCAAACTTGCTAAAAAGAACAACGTCACTATTCCCGGGATCATATAAACCACGCCAAATAGTATGCAAAAAGTCCCATCAAATAAGGTTATTCTTCGTTCATTGGCCGTCATATATTTTTTCCTTGCGCTATCATACGAAATTTGCTGACCAGG
>JAJYAS010000550.1 GCA_021779415.1 Bacillota bacterium | reverse complement strand
AAAGGAGTAACTATTGGAGGCAAAGAAATTATTTTAATCGGTGGACCCTGTGCTGTCGAATCAAGTATTCAAATGAGTCAATCAGCTGAAACTGTAAAAAAAGCGGGAGGAAAGATTCTGCGTGGTGGGGTTTTCAAACCTCGTACTTCCCCCTATAGCTTCCAAGGGTTAGGACGGGAGGGGCTTAATTATTTAGTGCAAGCCGCTAAAGAACAGGATTTGCTTTGTGTTACTGAGGTGATTGATGCTCCAAGTCTCGAGTTGGTCGTTGATCAGATTGACATTATTCAAATTGGTGCCCGGAATATGCAAAACTTTGAGCTTCTTAAAATGGCAGGAAAAATCAAAAAGCCAATAATCCTTAAACGAGGTTTATCGGCTACGATTGAAGAATGGCTGTTAGCGGCTGAATATATTATGTCCGCTGGCAATCCTAATGTTATCCTTTGTGAACGGGGAATTCGCACGTATGAACCCAGCACTCGAAATACCTTAGATATCAGTGCCGTTGGGGTCGCCAAAGAGCTTTCACATTTACCGGTGATTGTCGATCCAAGTCATGCTGCGGGTAGAAGAGACCTGATTGCATCCTTGTCTAAGGCTGCGATTGCATCTGGTGCGGATGGTTTATTAATTGAGATGCATCCTAATCCTGCCGAAGCAGTTAGCGATGGGCCCCAGTCTTTGCACCCTGAACAGTTTATTCAACTTGCAGGGGAACTGGGTGTGGTTGCTAGTTCAGTAAATCGAATCTTTGTCCATGGTGTGCATAAGAATGAGGAGACTCTTGAATCTTTGCGAGATCAAATTGACGACATTGATCAATCGATTATCGAACAACTAGCGGCTCGGATGCAAATCGTCAATAAAATAGCGGATCAAAAACGGCTGGATCGAGTGAAAGATAGCCCGCGCGAAAGAGAGGTTATACAGCGCCTTATTAAACTTGGGAATGAACTAGAACTTCCCTCAGAATTAATAAAGAAGATCTATCCACTAATTTTTGAAGTGGCAGTTCAATCCCAAATTAAACGAAAATTAGCGAGAGAACAGGAACTCGATTTATCGCTTGTAGAACATTTGGTAAGTAAATAATTAATATTTTGTAAGCAAACGTTTTTCTCTCATCGAATAGGAAGATAATGTATAAATAGGACTAAGGAAAAAAGCAAACTGTATCATAAGTAGATACAGTTTGTCTTTATTTTTGTGTAGTTGATTCATGTGCTAATGCTCAAATGTCTGTAGACTCATTTTATACTCCGCGAGCAATTCATTAAATTGTTCCGGAGGAGCGCCTCGTTGAATCATTATCTGAGCCTTTCGGAAAAGGTGTTTATGAACATCTTCCCTGCTACCTAAGAAACTAATCATTTTTTTAAGACCGGGGTCATTGGTCATCGTAAAATGCTTATTATACAATATACGGGCCCGAACCTCGGCTTCCACATCAGCTTGTAGCATTGCGATAGGGTCTAAACTTTGATCGACGTAACTGATATTCCAAGGGATGCCTTGAGAATTAACATAACTAAGGGGTGGCCCACCTAATTTGTTGATAGCGACGGCGATCATTTCCATGTGACCCATTTCCTCAGCAGCAATTAAGCCCAAAAGATCACGAAGACAACGGTTGTGCATGTTTGAACGGTGATTTAGGTATTGAGACGCTGCCGAATATTCACTGTCCTTTCCGCCATAATGCTCTAGTAATACTTGACCGAATACCGGGTCACGGAGTTGAACCTGAACCGGATAAAACAAAGGTTTGCTATAACTAAACATGTTCTAGCCCCCTCGAGACGAATCTTCCTGACTTCATTATATGATCAAGGGGAACATTTGGTTATGGAAACTATTGGCCATTATCTTTTTATTTCCATATTTGAGCACTGATTAGATAGACCCTGGTTTTTGGAATATGGTATACCATATTTCTCTTGCTTTTCGACTATGAAAGGAATTATAATTGCTTTTAAAAATAGATATTTGTCAAAATTCTAAAGGGGGCATTGAAAGTGGCATACCATTTTTCACCCATTAAGTTCGATGACAAGGGTCATATCCGAGATTCAGTGTTTTCTATTCTTAGAAATGCTATTCTGGACAAAAAGTTAGAGCCAGGACAGAGACTGGTGGAACGTAATATTGCGGAACAATTGGGGATCAGCAGGACTCCGGTACGTGAGGCAATTCATAAGCTTGAATTGGAAAGGTTAGTAACTCATATTCCTCGCAAAGGGGTAGTGGTATCGGGATTTACTAAGGGAGATATTGTTGAGATTTTGGCCATTCGGACATCTTTAGAAGCGCTTATTTGCAGTATAGCAGCTACTAAAATTAGACCCCGTGATTTAGAACGTTTGGAAAAGCTTGCGAAGCTGTTGTCTGAAGAACATGGCAAAGGAAACTTTAAGAAATCTAATCAACTGAACGATAAGTTTCATGAAATCATATATAGAGCTGCTGAGAGCCCACGATTATACGATCTTCTCAATACATTGCTTGAGTATATAACTAAGTTCACTCAAGTAGCTTATTCTAAACCTGGTAGGTCTGAAGAAGTATGGGTGGAACACAAGGCACTCCTTAAGGCCCTGCGCGCACATGACAGCTCTGGGGCAGAGGCAGCTGCGAAAATTCATACTGAAAATTCGAGCAAAGCATTTTTAGAAATGGCTTATTGGGAGAGATAGTGGTAATTTAATTAATAGGCAAAAAAGTAAATTTGGTATACAAAAATTAAAATATGGTATACCAAATGTATTGAATTATGAAGTTCTAGGTTTTATACTAAGCAAAGAAAACTAAATATATTGGATTGGGTAGTTAATTAGGGATATTTTAAGAAATATATTTGGTATACCGTATACCTAAAAATTATTATTTATTTGTTTTAGTATTTAATCTTTATTATTCTATCAAATAGCACAAGCTATTTAAGGCAGTTGTTGATTCATTATAAACTATATAAGGAGGGAGACGAATCTAAGATGTTTACACAACTATGGGATCTGTTAGTCGCTTTTGCTAGGGCTAGTAACCTGGGCTTTGGCGGTGGACCGGCAGTTATTCCTCTCATCAAAATTGAAGTCGTAGAGAGGTATCATTGGTTAACTAACGCTGAATTCACAGATGCACTTGCCGTTGGAAATGCTTTACCTGGCCCAATTGCGACAAAATTAGCAGGGTATGTTGGATATCAAGAAGCCGGATGGTTAGGGGCTTTGGTGGCTAATATTGGGGTTATTCTACCTACTGTTCTGGCGGTAATTTTATTAGCTGGTTTTTTAATGAAGTATTCCAATTCTCCAGTCTTAAAAGGTATGCTTAAGGGAGTAAGACCGGTGGTTGTCGTCTTAATTGCTCAGACTGCATTTGACATGGGAAAGGGATCTTTCCCGAATCTAACAACCTGGGGTATAGCTCTGGCAACGGTGGTTTCTTTATATTGGTTGAAGTTGCATCCGGCGCTAATTATCGTCATATCTATGGCTTTTGGACTGTTAGTATTTCGATAGTTAAGACTTATTTAAACAGGTGTTATGAGGGGGCGGTCTTCATGTTTAAAAAGCTTTGGAACTTATTTATAGCCTTTACCCGGGCCTCAAACCTAGGATTTGGGGGAGGGCCTGCACTGATTCCACTTGTTAAA
>JAJYAS010000549.1 GCA_021779415.1 Bacillota bacterium | reverse complement strand
GCCTGAAATCCCGAGAGTTATGATCAGTTTGGGCTTAACTGTTCTACCCGATAAACCGATTTGCTGCTTTGCCTTAATCCAACCAGCTTCAACTAAGGGTCTTGTACCTGCAATTTGGGCGTCTAATAAAGTAGCTAATTCTTCAATCATCGCCATATCTTTCTCTGATTTTAAGGCTCTTCCAACTGCTATGATAACTTCAGCATCAGAGATGTTTTCTTCTATTTCTTTTCTCGTCACTTTCAAAACTTCGATGGCGGACACTAATTTTGCTGGATCTAATTCACAGAGTGTAATCTTACCACTGGGATCACACTGTTTTTCTGGTGCATTCATGACCTTATATCTAACCGTCGCCATTTGGGGTCTCGTGTTGGGACAGATGATCTGGGCCATAATGTTGCCACCAAAAGCGGGTCTTATTTGAACAAGGTCAGTATTTTCTTTCATTTCTAGCGTTGTACAATCAGCCGTTAAACCCGTTCTAAACCTTGCGGCTACTCTTGGAGCCAAGGAGCGACCAATCGTTGTAGCCCCTACAAGTAACGAAGAAGGTTTTACTTTCTGGATAAAGTCTTCAAACGCTGCTGTATAAGGTTCTATGCGAAAATAGTTTAATTCTTCGTAGTCATAGACAAAGACTTCGTCGACTCCATAATGAAGTAACTCTTGAGCTTTATCTTTGATGTTGTACCCAATAAAAACGCAATATACAGGGAAATTGACGACAGCCGCAAGTTCTTTTGCCTTTCCGATCAACTCCATGGTTACGGGATGTATTTCCCCTTCGACATGGTCAACATAAACTCCAATACCCTTCCATAGACTTTTATCAACGGCAACTGCCAATTCTTCAATGAATTCCATGACACCTGTCGGTCCTTTTTTGACACAGAGCTTGCACATTTTGCATCCTGCAGTGATTTCGATGGTCCCATTCATATTTTCAAGAGCACCAAATGGGCAAACATCCACTAAGGCTTGAATGTTGGATTCATTCACCTTTTCTTGGTGACAAATTAACTTGCTCATGAATCTACCCCCTCTATACAAACTTTAATTGTTTAAGCTTATTAGCTATTTGAAAACTAAGCTGTGCTGAGGTGCCTGTCCAGGTTTCTCGGTCATTATTAACAGAAGGGGGAAATATTCGTTCAACCTGGGTCGGTGAACCAGTAAGTCCATATCTAGTTTCATTTTTATCTTCTAAATCGTTGAACGTAATAACCTTAATTTCTCGGTCCTTCGTACTCAATTTTTTCTTGTAGGAGGGAAGCCTGGGCTGAAAAATATCCTTTTCTACGGTTAAAAGACAAGGAAATTGAATTTCAGCTATTTCGATAGTATTCGCCATGTCCATCTCGACAATAATTGACGTATCTTTTATTTCTATGACTTTCAATACATTGGCAATATGAGGTATGCCTAGATATTCAGCCATTTCAGGTCCTACTTGTGCAGTATCTCCATCAGTTGTCTGCTTTCCACAAAGGATTAGATCGAAGTGTCCCTGTTGTCGAACTCCTTGAGAAATCGTATATGATGTTGCCAGTACATCAGCACCCGCAAACTTTCTGTCCGAAACCAAGGCACCTTCGTCGACACCCATCATGAAAGCTTCTTTAATGACTTCCTTTGCTTGCGGCGGTCCCATACTAATAACTTTTATCGTAGCGCCTTTTTGTTCCTTAATTCTTAAAGCGGTTTCTAATGCAAACAAATCATATGGATTCATTTTGGAATCGACGCCGTCTCTTTTTAATACACCCGTTATTGGATCTACTTCAATTTTTGAGGTTCCTGGAACTTGTTTAATACACACTGATATTTCCATAACTTACCTCCCGCAAAAATTTTTAAACCTTTTAATAACCGTGTGTTAATAGGGAATATCTCATTGTTGATGGTCAGACCACCTGACCAATTGTTTATATAATAGCATGAGATTCTTATTTGTTCAAAAGTTATATATTGACAGTCATTTGTGGAAGATTTCCCCTATATTGAACTGTTCAAACAACTCGTAATACTAATTGATGTAGGAATTTGTAAATAAACTATTGACAAATGAAAGAGACGGAGCAAGTTAAAATACCTGTGGGACCAAATTTTAAAAAAAATTATGGTCCCACAGGTATTTTTGATTAATCATATATGGAAGTTATGTAATCTAAGTATCTCTTTTTGGGGGGGTACCAAATTTAGTTACAAGAAAGTATAAATAGAAAGCGAATAAAAGATGCCCAATATAAAAAGCAGCAATAGATAAGGGTTCAGTTCGAACAAATTGAGTAAGATTTAGTAATTTCATAACAAAACCGGTTCCAAATAGCCACATACCATTTACAATGATGAAGGCTTTTAACAAAGCATTGTTCCAGCCTGTATAGTCTAAAGTAGCAATGTATATTAGTGCATAAACTCCCCCAACAATAGTACTCCAGACAATCGTTAGTAAGTTTATATAAAAAGGGTAAGGAGCAGGATTTAAAAAAAACTCTAGAGTTATTTGATTCATATTCAGTGTTATACCAGGGATCAACAAATTTAATAAATGGAGGGATAATAATCCAGCTAGTGACCCTATGAAACCTGTAAAACACGCTAACAGAAGTCTATCATTTATCAAAAAAAAGCACTCCTCTGTTTAAAAATTAAGAATAGCTCTTGATACTCTTGATATTTCTTTGTCCTTATCTTTTCCAACACATTTAATGTTATGAAAATTTTTAATGGTTCCTTTAGGTATGATATAATGGACTGGATCAAGTTAATAATTGAGTATGCTTATGTGGCATCAAGCTACTGAGTGAGGAGGACTTTCATGTCGAAATTCTATAGAATTCTATGGTTCCTCGCGATTCTATTTGTCATTGTTACGACGATAACGTTTACTCTTGGGATTGTTTTGGTGGGAGCAGCGATAGCTGGCTTATTTGGAATTTACCGTTATTACTTGTCGAAAAAAAGAACAAAACACCTCAAGGTGTGGCCCAAAGGGTTTTCTTCTTGCGAAGTTATTGACATACAACCAGAAATGATTCGTCAGAAAGAAGGAAGGGGTTAAGGAGACTTACAAAGTGGGAGATTTATTTTGTTAAACGAGAAGGAATTTTTCGAAGAGATCAAAGCTAGAGGCTTTAATTTAACAGAACAGCAAAAAAAGGCTGTTATCCATGATCAGGGCCCACTTTTGCTGTTAGCTGTTCCAGGTGCTGGTAAGACGACAGTTCTAACAGTTCGCTTAGCTTACTTGATTCTTGTTAAGGGAGTAGACCCTCGAACGATTCTTTGTCTTACGTTCGGGCGGGCAGCAGCCAAGGAAATGCGGGAGCGATTTATTCGAAACTTTGGATATAATGCAAGTGGGCTAGCCGAAGCTCGTGGCGAAATCCATTTTTCAACCATCCACAGTTTTGCCTATGAAGTGGTTCGGTCCGCTTTTCGTCAAAACGGTACTCGGTTCGAGATTATTGAAGAACAAAGAGGGGCTGATAGCAAGACGGGGGTTCTTCGCAAAATTTATGAAAAGCACAATTCTTCAACTATTACAGATGAGCAATTAGAGGTGTTGCAGAATACAATTTGCTATGTAAAAAATACATTAAGCAAGCCCGAAGAGGTTACTAATCTCGATATTAAGAACTTTCCTTTAATT
>JAJYAS010000548.1 GCA_021779415.1 Bacillota bacterium | reverse complement strand
AGCTAAGGGAATCGTTAAGTTAATAACTGTAGACGATCATAAGTCAGTCAAACTTATTGTATGTGACCAGGGTCATGGAATCCCTCTTGAGCTTCAGGAGAATATTGGACTGCCCTTCTTCACTACAAAAAAAGATGGGACAGGATTAGGACTTTCAATGTCCTTAAGCATTCTGGAACGTCACAAAGCTAACATGAGTTTTGTTAGCAATGAAAAAGGTACCACGTTCAACATTGATTTTCCAATCGGGGACAGGTGAGCTATTTCTTTTATGAAACAACTCACCTGTCCTCCTTCTAGCCTCTGTTGCAGTTATCTATCGACTACGCGATTTGGTGCAGATGATGGATAATAGGCAGGATCCTGAAGTTCATTAGTGTATCTTAGTGCAAAAATAATGCTCTTTCTCATGAATTTTTCCTTCATAGAAGAGGGGCTAAGAAGGTTCATTCTCTCCAAATGTCGGTGGGCTGATTTTGGGATTGGTTTGAAGGATTCCATCAGCAACCCCTTCACCATTTTGAGACGATTTCCATTGCTTAGTCCCTTTAAGGCTTTTAGGGCTCCGCCCAGAACAATATCATCTGCAGTTAAATCTGTACCAAAGGGGAAGGATTGAAAGACACCGTATTTCTGGTAAGGTTTTAGAAGTGCAGCGATCTTTTGCGGTGTATTTGATTTGTACTCTTCTGGAATTTCATAGTCCAAGGGTAGTTTCCCTGCTTTTTTTGCCTGAACAAGGAGCTGTTGCTGAAATCTAGAATCAGCGATATTGATGATCTTAGCAATAACCTCTTTTTCTGGGAGGCTGCGAACGTCTGCGATCCCATATTCAGTAACAATGATGTCCCTCAGATGTTTGGGTACTGAACAATGGCCGTAGCTAAAGACTATGTTGGACTTAAGATGCTTACCCGACCCTTTTGTGCTTTTGATCATCATAATAGCACGAGCATCCGGTAGAGCATGAGCCATGGCCACAAAGTTATATTGTCCACCGATTCCACTTACAACCCTGCCATCTTCGAGCTGATCGGAAGCAATTGACCCAAGAACACTTGCCACCATGCCAGTATTTACAAATCGGGCATCTTTCCTCTGCAGGCTCCTCAGTTCTTCCCCGCCGTAAAGCTGGTTAACCTTTTCGACACCGGACATACCGAAGAGCTGTCTCTCTTCTTCGCTCATGTCATTAAGCGCCTGATAGAAGGCTTTCGGACCAACAAAGAAGGCTCCAAGAATAACTTGCCCTTTGAGCAACTCTTTTCCGAGCAACTTTCTAATCTCCGTCCTATTTTCTTCATTATTTAGATCTGTAGAGTATTTACTTTCTCCCTCTAGGATGTAGCCAGCTTCAAAGATAAGACCTTTTTTAAAAATTCCGTATTCAGTGAGCAATGTAAAGTCTTCTTCGTTAAGGTTAGAATGTACCGCTTTCATGTCAATTAGGCGTTCGATAATGTCTGAAGGAATGTTGTCTGGGGCGAGTTTCCCTGTATTGATAAGTTTCATCAAGGGTACGCTGTCAAAAACCTTTCTTTTTAAGATTTTTCGCTTATACATCTGCATAAAGGCATCTACAAACATCTCTGAGGAACCATAGAGACCATGCTTAAAAACACCTGTATCCCCCCATTGGGTGATGAGTTTTCCGTATCGTTGCAGGATACCCGCTTTTCCTAAGATCTCCTGATATAAATCATTATGCTCATTACGCATGATAAGTCCCGAAACAATAGCGTCACCTAAGGCTCCAATCCCTACCTGTATAGTGCCACCATCTTTAATCAAGGTGCTGACATTGATACCAATCATATGATCGGAGAGGGCAACAGAGTCTTTGGGTGGACAGAAAAGTTCATAGTCATATTGTGGACCTTGGAGAATAATGTCATAGGAATCGGCTTCAATGACCGCATCTCCGTACATAAAAGGCATATTTTTGTTAGCTTCTGCTATGATGGCGACTTTTCTCCCTTGGGACCGTTGTTCCTTAAGTACCTGTACAGCGGAAATACAGACATCTGTGTTGCAACCCATAGAATACATGGTTTTGCCGTTGATTTCTCGGTAGCCTATAAGTTGAGCGAAGACGTTACATCCTAAGGCCATAGCATCCCGACTAGCATGGGTGTAGTTTGTGGCCAAATGATTCTGCTGGGCTTCAGGACTGTTCAAGTAGCCACCGGCTTTACAGAAAAATTCTAAGATTTCAACATTTTGGGAGAGTTTACCGGCTCTAAAATCGAGCATAATATCAAATTCCGGAACACCTGCAAAAACCCTGTCCGAAAGGGATTCGACAAATCGTTTTTCCAGTTCAGAGTGGCCTTTCGGTTTCTCAAGAACGAGACCTGTAATAATTTTAAGCTTAATTTCAGGATCTTCCTTGGCCCGCCTATAAAGTTCATTAACAAAGAGAGGCGGTTTTCCCAGAGCAAGGGTAATAGAAATCGTAATATCCTTTCCTACATAATTGAGCACTTCATCAACACATTTTTTTACGTCATCAGTGACCATCCCTGAATTTTCACGCATAATTGTCGCCTGCCATTTCAAAAATTTTAGTAGGAATTAGGTCGAGAAGCTAGCAAAAAAGTTTAATTTGAATTGTATGAATGGATGTTCATTCACTAAATATTATCATATTTTTAGACAAAATATGATAATATTTAATCAATAATTTAGATTATTTTTTCTTTCATTTTCATGGAGAAAGTTAAAGCTTTACAGATGCAAATGCTGTATGCTAAAGTCGTAAGAATAGCTTATAGATATAGTAATATAGTAAGCAAAAATTAAAGAAACAGAGGAGCAAGTGGGAGAGTGGCAAATAGAGAAGAAACTAAGGTCATCACGGCATATATAGCGGTTTGCATTCTTTGGGGCTCGACTTATCTGGCCATCCGCATCGGGGTAAGCGCATTTCCGCCGGAATTATTTGCAGGTATTCGTTTTTTGCTCGCAGGTTTACTAATGCTGACATATGCCTATTCTAAGAGACAGAAATTCCCGGAGACGTTAACTGATGTTAGAAGGCAAGCTGTCGTCGGTTTACTTTTATTGCTTGGTGGTAATGGAATTGTCGTTTTTGCTGAACAATGGGTATACTCAGGGATGGCTTCGCTTTTATTGGCCATTGTGCCACTATTTAATGCAATTTTTGAGTTGTTCTTACCTGATGGTCCGAAGTTGACTTTAAGAGGTTGGCTCGGCTTGTTAATGGGTTTTAGTGGTGTCGGGTTCTTGGTGTTGTTCGATTCTGGAACGAAAGCCATCAATGTTTCAGGGGTACTGTTGTTGATGCTAGCGGCGATTTTTTGGTCTGCGGGCTCGGTCTACTCCCAGAGATTTAAATCCTCAGGCTCAACAGTGGTGAACATCGGACTTCAGATGTTGAGTGGCGGGATTGGTTTAATTATCGTCGGCTTATTTATGGGAGAGACAGCGAGACTGCATTTGACAGCCAAAGGGCTTGGGGCCATGGCTTATTTGATTCTGTTTGGTTCCATACTCGGCTATAGTTCGTACATTTATGTTTTGCAAAGATGGCCAGCATCCAAAGCCGGTACCTATGCTTATGTTAATCCGATAGTCGGCGTATTCTTGGGCGCGGTTATTCTGGGAGAGCCGATCTCTCCCAATGTGATTATTTCGTCGA
>JAJYAS010000547.1 GCA_021779415.1 Bacillota bacterium | reverse complement strand
CTTTTCTCCGGCATCAACCTCCCAATAAGCTTCAAAACCCCGAAAATGATCCAAACGAATGTAATCATACAGCTCTAACCCGAGCTGTATTCGTTTTTTCCACCAAGCATACTGAGTAACGGCTAGAGCCTCCCAGTCATAAATTGGATTCCCCCATAACTGGCCAGTCTTGCTAAAATAATCGGGAGGTACTCCTGCCGTTTTAGCAGGTTTGCCATGCTCATCCAGCACAAACAGGCTGCGGTTCACCCATACATCACAACTATCGGCAGCGACAAAATGGGGTAAATCACCGATCACCTTAACCCCTTTAGCCTTGGCGTAAGTTTTAAGTTTATCCCATTCATAGAAAAAAGTGTATTGCAAGAATTCAATAAAGCCCATCTCTTCTCGGAGAAGCACCCTATATTCGGATAACTTTTCAATGTCACGGGAAGCAATTGCTGGTTCCCAATCATACCATGGAAGATCTCCGAAATGGGCCTTTAAGGCTCGGAAGAGCACATAATCGTCAAGCCATACTTTATTTTTTACTTTAAATTTGGAGAATTCTTCACCGGAAAGATATGCATTAGTGGAAAACGACGAACTGTTTGGGGTAGATTCAAGTTGAGTCCTAAATCGCAGATAGGCTTCGTGAAGCAAATCACGTTTCAACTCTTTCAAAGCTAAGGACAAGAAACTCTTCCTAAGATCTAAGGTCTTTATCTGTTCGTATTTTTGACGAGTCTCCTCTATACCCAACAATCCCTCACTGATCATGTGATCGAGACTGATAAACACTGGGTTTCCAGCAAAAACGGACTCACTTTGATAGGGACAATCCCCCACTCCAGCAGGGTTCAAGGGTAATACCTGCCACAAAGATTGCCCAGAGTCTGCCAGAAAATCCACGAATTCATAAGCCTCTTTCCCTAAATCTCCAAGTCCCCAAGAAGAAGGCAACGAACTAATATGCAATAACACTCCACACGAACGGTCAAGTTGCAGATTAATAGGCAAGGTATTTTTTCTTAACAGAGCTCTTCCACTCAGAGCATTGAGTTGTAATGCACTGAGCGTCTCTGGGGAAAGCCTTTCCCCAGAGATTAGGTCAATTACTAAGGAAGCGGACTGCAGCTTAGTCGCGAGATTCACTGTCTTTGTTTCTCCTACATGTCGATTGATCAGGATAATTAGTTCTTCTCCGTCCTTTGCCCTCGCAAAGCCATAAACCTCCGGTTCAAAGAAAAAGGAGGCAAAATCACCCGTCTGCAGCACTTCATATTCCGCACGCAGGCGCAGCATTCGACGATACCACTCCCTGATTTCTCCGTCTTCCTTACCCCACGGATAGGTCGCTCGGTTATATGGGTCCGCATACCCTTCCAAACCTGCTTCATCTCCATAATAGATACAAGGTACTCCTGGAAATGTCATCTGAACCAAACTTAATAACTTCAGCCTTTGTACCGCCAGTTGCCGGGCATTCAAAGAAAGCCTAAAGCTCCTTTGCTCTGTTTTTGTCAGACTCTGTTCAGGCGGGGCGTCACCTAAAAGCGTCAAAATCCGTATCGTATCATGACTCCCGATCAAGTTCATGGTAGCATAGAAATTTTCCCGAGGATAATTTTCATATAAGCTCATAACTTCATCATGAAGAACACAGGAATCACTTTGTCCCAGAATAAACCGCAGGAAACTAGCGCGGAAAGGATAGTTCATCGTCCCATCCAGTTCATCCCCTAAGAAATATTCGCGTTGTTTACCATAGCTTACCTTATTCGAAGCATCTTCCCAGACTTCTCCGATCAAAACAGCGTCAGGGCGAATACTCATGATCGCTTGCCGAAGTTCCTTAATGAACTCATCCGGAAGTTCATCGGCAACATCTAGTCGCCACCCTGCAACCCCAAGGTTTAGCCATTTACGAATAACACTATCTTCCGAACCGTAGATAAACTGTCGGTAGGAAGGGTTCATTTTGTTCACTTCAGGAAGGGAGTCAACCCCCCACCAGGATTGATACTCTTGTTCATTCTGACGGAACTTATACCAATTGAAATAAGGGGAATCAGCTGATTGGTAAGCTCCCAGCCCTGGATAATTGCCATATTTGTTAAAATAGATACTGTCGCTTCCAGTATGGCTAAATACTCCATCCAATATGATAGAGATCCCATACTCTCTTGAAGTGTCGATCAAGCACTTAAAAACCGCGTCATTTCCATACATAGGATCAATCCGATGATAATCCGCCGTGTCATACTTATGATTACTCGGTGCATCAAAGATAGGATTAAAATAAAGGATGCTGATCCCTAATTCTTTAAAGTAAGGCAATTTTTCAATAACCCCTTGCAGAGTTCCGCCAAAAAAGTCCCAATCTGTAACTCTGCCCTTTTCGTCCTTAATATAGATCGGTGCATCGGACCAGTTGGCATGCAAAAGAGTGTTTTTCCTTGGGTAATAGGTGAATCCGTTTTCTTGATCATTGAAAAACCGGTCAACAAAAACTTGATACATCACCCCTCGTTTATACCACTCAGGTACTTTCCCCTGCTTATGAACTGTAATTTGAAAGGAGGGAGGCTCTTGCTCCCAGAGTGCACCCTCCCCACCAAGCTTTTTAAGGTTATTGCCATAATAATAAGTTTGTGATCCAACCTGAATCTCAAAATAATACCAGATAAGACCTGGGCTATTGGGTACAACATAGTCTCCCTTGAATAATCTCTCATCTTTTTCGCAGCTAGTCTCCGCAGTTTGAGGCATGGAAATCATTATTTCCTTGTCCGATTCCCAAAGACGAAGAACACAAGCTTCAACCGGAACTACGGAGATTGTTTTCAAACGCAAGGTTATCCGCTGTCCACACGCGACAGCGCCAAACGGTTCGCGGTAAAACAAATCGTGAGAATTATGATACGCCTTAAATCCCATCATAATAACGACTCATAAATTTGGAGGTAAGCCTTCGCCGATCTGTCCCAACTGAAATCACTTGCAAAAGCATTCTGACGAATCTTCTCCCAGACGAACTTATCATTGTAGTAAAGTCCTACTGCCCGTTGCACCGCAAACAACAATTCATGAGCATTATAATTGGCAAAGCTAAACCCATTACCGTCACCGGTCGTTTCATTATAGGGCAAGATTGTGTCCTTTAACCCTCCGGTTTCCCGCACGATTGGAACCGTTCCATAACGCATGGCAATCATCTGAGAAATACCGCAAGGTTCAAAACGAGAGGGCATCAAGAACATGTCTGTCCCTCCATAAATTTCATGCGCTAATTCATCAGAGAATTCCAGTCTTATCGCCAGTTTTTCGGGATAGTTTGAGGCGAAATAATGCAACATTTCTTCATATCGATCTTCTCCAGTTCCGAGGATAACCATTTGAACATCAAGCTCAAGTATTTCTTCCATAACATGAGCCAATAGATCCAGGCCTTTCTGGTCTACGAGTCGAGTTACCATCCCCAGTACTGCTCTATCTCCTCGAACCGGAAGTCCAAAAATTCGTTGTAAGTGTTTTTTATTTTCTTCTTTGGCAAGAGGAAAATTGCTATATGGCATGACAAGATGAGGATCATTCATCGGATCATAGACCTCATAGTCAATGCCATTAAGGATACCCACGAGCGCTTCACTTCTTTTTCTTAAAAGTCCATCAAGTTTTTCCCCGAA
>JAJYAS010000546.1 GCA_021779415.1 Bacillota bacterium | reverse complement strand
GTCCTCCAGACCACCTTTAGTACGCTCAAAAAACGAGGTTTGGATTCGGAACAACAGGCTGCAATAGCGCTGGACAACTTAGCTCGCGACCCAACATTAGATGCATACTCTCTCTTATTTCCAACCAAAGACTAAAAAGATTCCAGATGAGTCATATCCGCAAAAGCCCAGATTAAAGCTCCCAGTACCTTGAGATATACCTGTGCCACCTGTTTGTTAAGAAACGCGAGTAACTGAGGGGTTACTACTTCATTATTTTTTTTCTTGACAGCCCTATTTCAAAAATTTTATACCTTATACTGATGCTAGACCGGTCGGTCAGTCTACCATACGGCTAGCTCTACGGGAAAGGACTATGAACGAAGACAAGAAGGTGAAGGAAAAAATACTCGAGAAAAGTATTAAAGCGTTTCTATCCAAGGGTTTTCGAGGAACGACCACGAAAGAGATAACCAGTGCCGCAGGAGTGGCAAAAGGCACCCTTTACTGGCATTTCAAGTCCAAGGATGAAATTCTTGACGCAATTTTAGAAAAATTTCTCAAAGAGTTTGTTGGAGGAATTAGCGACGCAGTGGCCAATTGTTCGGAGAATTTTGTCGGTAAGTTTAAAGCTTTTTTTAAGTTTGGAAGTGAATTCAGTCGCGACAATCTGGAATTAATGTTGGTTTATCAAACATTGCTTGGAGAAATCGTAGGGTCCAAATCAAAAGCGGAAATGAAAATGAAGGTCATCCAGAATCGCTACGATCATTTGGTCCAAACGCTTCTCGATGAGGGGAAAAAGGAAGGTGTTATCAGCGAGGATGTAGATACCTATATTCATGCCCGGATTATGACCGCAGCCCTGATTGGAAGTTATCTCCAGTGGTATCTAAACGCAGGTTCTTATGATTCTGAATATGTTAGACTTTATGCCATGACGATCAGAAAGACATTGCTGAAGTGGGTAGGGGTGGAAATCGATAGGTAGTTGTTCTGGGAGATCCCTCAAGATTGTTAAAAGGAAAATAGGGTGATGAAAAAAGAGTTATCGAGCCGATTTTTTTAGGCTGGCCAATAGACCGGTCGGTCGGTCTAGGTGAACCTCAGTGAACTAGTGGCAAGGGCTTCTGGTAAGACAGGAATAGACATTAACTACAACCCAATGAAATGAGGGCTGAAAATAATTCAGCATGTGATGAAAGGGAATGAAAAGCCTTGGAGAAACTAATTATCCCAATACCAGGAGGTACGAATCATGGATTACTTAGATAGTAATTTGGGCTTGTCCGACGACGATCTGGCGGTAAGAGAGGCTGCCCATAAGTTTGCCAAAGAAATTATGCGGCCCACAGCTAAGAAATTGGAGCAAATGACACCGGAAAAGGTAATAGCCGAGGATTCCCCTCTTTGGCATTTTCTTAAGAAGGCCTACGAATTGGGATACCACAAGGTCCTTTTTCCCGAAGAAGTAGGGGGCATGGGCCTAACCCCATTACAGCAGGCTATTGTCATGGAGGAATTAGGTTGGGGGAGTAATGGGCTGTGCATCCAATTGGGGGCAGCTGGTTCCCATGCCCTGGGTGGCTTGATGAGCATGAATCCGACTCTGTTGGAGGAATTCACCATACCCTTCTGTAACTGCACGGATGGGAGCATTCGAGGTTGCTGGGGGGTCACTGAACCGGATCATGGCTCTGATACCCTTGGTTTTGGCGACCCCTTTTTCGAATCCTCTCAATTGCGCGCAAGTTGCAGAGCCAAGCGTGATGGGGACGAATGGGTCATCAATGGGCAGAAATCCGCTTGGGTCTCCGGCGCCCCGGTAGCTACCCATTGCCTGCTTCATACGCAAATTGATCCCTCCAGAGGTTTTGCGGGGATTGGAGCGGCCATTGTACCTCTGGATCTCCCCGGATGCTCCAAAGGCAAACCCCATGAAATGTTGGGAATGAGAGAACTCAATCAATGTGAGCTTTACTTTGATGACGTCCGGATCCCGGCACATTACATGTTCTTGGATAATGCCGACTATTATCCTGCTTTTGCCAACCAGATTCTAGCCGGCTTCAATATGACTGTAGCATGTTACGCGACGGGTATGGCCAGGGCCGCCTTTGAGGAAGCCTTTTCATACTGTGAGCAGAGGGTCCAGGGAGGACAGCTCCTTAAAGAGCACCGTTCTATTAGACAGATAATATTTAAAATGTTCAGCCGGGTTGAAGCTTGCCGGGCCTTGAGTCGGAACGCTGCCCTGTTGAATTCAAGTATCGTCCCTGCCTTTCCTGAATATTCGATTGCGGCTAAGACTACGGCCACCGAAATGGCGTTTCAGAACGCCTATGATGCAATTACGATCTTCGGGGCGAATGGGTTGACCAAGGAATATCTTCCGGAGAAACTCTTTCGTGATGCCCGAGCAAACCTGGTTTGCGATGGTACCACGGAGACGCTCCAAAAGGTGGGAGGATATACACTGTTTGAGACTTATCCTAGGCCGCGGGGAGCATGCAGCGCATGCGTTAGAATCTTATAGGAGGCTTCTAATATGCCCAGAATCTATTTAAACGAATGGCCGCCCCAAAGCCCGCCAGACTTGGCTAAAAAAGAGAATGTTCTTTTGGCGGCTAGACTGATGGCCAATGCAGCCCTAACCGCCCCAGTCAGCGGGGGCATCCATGGCTATGAGGCCGAGATCGCATATGGCGCAGAGGAGTTGGAAGCAATTGCAAGGGAAATGGAACGATTGGCGCATCAAGAAGTCCCTCGAAGGCTCAAAAAGATGTTTCTCTATGAAGCCGCAATGTTGCGCGAGACAGACGTTGTTCTCTTCATCGCCTCTTTCCGCGCCCATTCCGCGCCCTTTGATGTAGGGTGCGGCTTGTGTGGCGGAAAGATGGATTGCTCCTTCTTTTATGAGCGGGTTTCACATGTGAATGGGATTGTGGATACAACCGATCGAAGCCGCAAGACGGCGATTAAAGGTCCTATGTGTATGTGCAGGATCCATGACTTGGGATATGCCCTGGGATCTGCGCTTTGGATCGCGGCCGATCTCTTTGTCGATTGTAAGCCCTTGTATTCGGTGGGGCTGGCTGGACGCAATCTCAACTATTGCCCGAACTCAGAGGTTGTGGTTGGAATCCCTCTGGCCGTGTTGGCCAAGAATCCTTATGTGGATATTCCATCCGACTACCATCTGATTAACATGAAAAGCCAAGTCGACGGTGTTCGCCGGACAGCGGCCGTTACCCGTCAACTCGGATCAATCCCGTATCAGCATTTTGATCCAAGTCAGGAGAAAAAAGAGAAAGATGAAGAGAGGGAGGGATGATCAATGGCGAAATATGATGGATACAAATTAAGCGAGGATCACCTTTTGCAGGTGGCCGGCACCTGTTCAACCGCCGCGGCTAAGGCTCCGACCTTGACCGGAAAGCTCGGACTTAAGCTCGCAGTCATAACCGGAGAAGACTTAATGCCTGCCATCGAGTTCATGGAGGGTGTGGCCCGAACGGCCGTCTTCCTCGCCGCTGATGCTATCGGATATCGCAAGATGATCGAACAAAACCCAAATGCTCCGGTCTTGCTTTTAGGGGCCGATATGACAAAGCCTATTGGGTGGAACTGCGGCGGCTGCGGTTTTACCACCTGCGCGGAGTTCTCCAAATACATTCGTAAAAACAAAGATGTCCT
>JAJYAS010000545.1 GCA_021779415.1 Bacillota bacterium | reverse complement strand
TCACTAATTTGCTTCGTATTGATTGACTAGCTCGTAGCTTTTACCCCTTACTCGTTCAATCAATGTGCGTCTTTGTGGCGCTCAGTTATAATACCATTTCCTTTGTATGTTGTCAACTTTATTTCAATTTATCAATGTTCTTTGCTTCCACCTTAGAAGCGACAATTGTCAGTCTATTACGATCAGCTTGAGATGTAATTACTTGACCCTGACTCAAACAAGGATGGTTGAGTCAGGGATGGCTAGATCGTATGGCATTGATGCAATAAAGACACTTCCTTATAATTCTCACTAGCTTACATTCAGTCTTAACTTTTCTTGAAGCTTATCTAACATATCTGAAGTCAATTTCGGTAAATCATATTTTGTAGTAAAGCCCCATTCTTCTTTAGCTGCTGTAGGATTAATAGAATTAGGCCAACTGTCTGCTATAGCTTGACGAACGGGGTCGACCTTATAATCCATTTTGAAATCAGGTATATATCTTCGTATTTCTATTGCAAAATCGTCTGGTTGCGCACTAATTGCCGTTACATTATACGCATTTCGATGGATAAGTTTACTGAAATCAGCCTCCATCAATTTAATGATCGCATCTAAAGCATCGGGCATATACATCATATCCAAATAAGTCCCTTGAGCAATATAAGAAGTATATTTACCCGTTCGAAGAGCCTCATAATATATTTCAACAGCATAATCCGTTGTACCACCTCCAGGTGGAGTGGCATAGGAAATAAGTCCAGGAAAGCGAACTCCTCTAGTGTCCACCCCAAATTTAAGGTTGTAATAATCACACAGTAGTTCACCGGACACTTTATTCACTCCATACATGGTTGTCGGTCTTTGGATAGTAACTTGTGGTGTATTGTCTTTGGGAGTTGTCGGCCCAAACGCTCCGATCGAACTTGGCGTAAAAAATTGACATTGGAGTTCTCTAGCCGTTTCTAAAGCATTAACTAGCCCTCCCATATTTAAATTCCAAGCAAAAAGTGGGTTCGCTTCTGCAGTAGCAGACAACAAAGCCGCCAAATGAATAATGGTGTCAACTTGATACTTTTTAGCAATCTCAAACATTGCTTGAGCATTTCTAACATCAAGGGGTTCATGTGGGCCCGATTGGGTCAGCCAATACTGGTTCTCCCCTCTAATATCAGTCGCAATGACATTGTCAGTTCCATAAACGTCGCGCAATCTTGGTACGAGTTCCGAACCGATTTGGCCGAGGGCTCCAGTAATTAAAATCTTTTTCATAAAGAAACTACCTCCGCTCCTTCTATTATTAGTGTATGGAACCTCTTTTACAAAATCCTCATTTCTATTCCTACTTTTTTATAAATGGATAAAGCCCTATCTAACATCTCTCTGGTATGGGCAGCTGTTGGCATATTTCTAACCCTTCCTGTTCCTTTTCGAACTGTGGGAAAGGTAATTGCTTTAGCATATACTCCATTTTCATACAGTTTTCTGCTAAATTCCTGCGTTTGACTTTCTTCCCCAATAATACATGGGGTGATCGGCGTTTGACTTGCCCCAATGTTAAAACCCAAGGTTTTAAGGCCATTTTTTAAATAGTTTCCGTTTTCCCACAGCCGTTTTTGTAATTCCGTACTGTTGGACAAAATCTCAACGGCTGAAATACAAGCAGCAATATCTCCCGGAGTCAAGGCCGTTGAGAAAAGAAATGGTCTACTTCTTACTTTGAGCCAATCAATCAGATCTTTTTTTCCGGCCACATAGCCACCAACAACACCGAGTGCTTTGGAAAGAGTGCCCATTTGAAAATCAATTTTATTGGATAACCCAAAATGTTTAACAGTTCCTACCCCTTCTCCTAATACTCCTGAACCATGAGCATCATCTACATAAGTAATCAAATCAAGTTCTTCGGCTACATCTACAATCTCAGGCAGTTTAGCAATATCTCCATCCATGGAAAATACACCATCAGTAATCACCATGATCTTTTTATACAAACCAGATTCTTTAGCTTGTTTGGCTTTTGTTCGCAAATCTGCTATATCAGAATGCTTAAAAGCAATAATTGTTGCTTTCGACAAGCGGCACCCGTCAATAATGGAAGCGTGGTTCAATTCATCCGACAGAATCGCATCATCCTTATCCATTACAGCAGAAATGGCACCCATGTTACAATTAAAGCCGGATTGGAAGGCAATAGCCGCTTCTGTATGCTTAAATGTCGCTAATTTTTCTTCTAGTTTCACGTGAAGTTCCATCGTGCCATTAATAGTTCTCACTGCACCGGCGCCAACACCATTCTTATTGATTGCTTCGATAGCAGCAGCTTTTAATCTGGGATCGGTAGCCAAGCCTAAATAGTTATTGGAAGATAAGTTGATAAATTCTTTTCCAGCAATTTTGATAATCGGGCCATTGGAACTTTCTAGAGGGTCGATAACATTGTACAGTCCTTTACTTTTCAAATCAGCTAGATTCTCTTTTAGGAAGCTTTCAAGAACTTTACTAGCCATTATAAATACCTCCCTTAATTGATCTCAATTAAACTGACTACTAAATATTTGTTCAATAAAATGGAATCTCTTTCCGTCGAAACCAAAAGTCCACTCACTAGAGACAAAATTTTAAATTTACATAATATTTTGATTGATTTCCCTTATAAATTAACATATTCCACTCAAAATGTACACATCTCAGAGACATTATATTCAGAAAACTTTTTTTAGTTTCATTAAAGTATTTTCCATATTCAAGTTTATGACCAACTCACTTATGAACTAAATGCAAAAAAGGACTCCAATTTTTTTGGAGTCCAGTGCCTTCCTAAAATGCCTCATTAACACCGATGCACTGAGTCTTGTTGTTGAGGTCCATATTCCTATCACGAAGCGTTTGCATGTCATGAGCATCATTATTGTTATTCGTTAGCCAATAGAGATTAATTAAATCGATCGGCAGCCTTTCTTAAACAAAAGGACGGTTTGACATTTTATTGTCGCAGTCCTTTCATAATACCACTTACTTAAGTTGTCCGAGCAATCTCGATAAGTTTTGCTATTCCCCATGCAATCACAGCATAGACAATGAGTGCTACAATGATAGCCGGCTCCAGCACCGCTTGGGTTTCAACTCCCCGGGTAGTTGCAGTTCTAAAGATCCCTGTAAAAGGGGCCATAAATATATTAGATAGGGTATAAATAAAAGATACAAATGCGCTTGCCGGGTTAGCTCCCAATAACTTAAAAACGAGACGAAATGCCAACAATACTTCAATAACTCCTAAAATGTAGTAAACTATTCTTTTCCAAGGTCTAACCTCTTCTCTGTTTTCCATACGATCACACTCCATAGATTCTATCATTCAGTTGATATCTCTATGGTTTCCTAAGACTTGTTAATTATTCGCAAGCCTACATGTTCATTGATTGCTGCTAGTATAGCAAGATGTGTTATAAAAAGGCAACATGACCCTATAAAAGAAAATTAGAAATCTTATTGAATCATTTTTTTACAAAACAATATCAGAAAGATCTTTACATGTGATCATATTGATCATATAATAACGGCATAGAGAACATATTCTTGGATATCTTAAATAAACGAACTCCCCAAGAATTTTAGCTCTTACAGAGGAGGTGATGCAATGAAAGCATCCTATTTAACCGATATCATGGAGATTGTCAATACTCTCGAACC
>JAJYAS010000544.1 GCA_021779415.1 Bacillota bacterium | reverse complement strand
TCAGTTCGGAATGAATTGGTCTGAGTATTCTAGGTTTGTCGGTGATATTTTTGGAGCACCTTTAGCAGTTGAGGCCTTACTTGCATTTTTTCTAGAGTCTACGTTCTTAGGAGTCTGGGTTTTTGGCTGGGATAGATTGCCCAAAAAAGTACATTTACTAAGTATTTGGCTTGTGGCAATCGCCTCTAATTTGTCCGCACTTTGGATTTTAATTGCCAACTCCTTTATGCAAGAACCAGTTGGGTATATTTTACGAAATGGCCGGGCAGAGATGACTGATTTCCTAGCCTTAATCACAAATCCTCATGTCTTTTATCAGTTTCCTCACACTGTACTCAGTGGATTTGTGACCGGAGCATTCTTTGTCATGGGAATTAGTGCATATCATTTATTGAAAAGGAATCATCTGGACGTTTTTCGGCGTTCGTTCCATATGGCAGTGATTTTTGGGTTAATCAGTGCTTTCGGAGTTGCAGGAGTGGGGCATTTACAAGGAATGCATCTTGTTCAAGCACAGCCTATGAAAATGGCTGCGGCAGAAGCGCATTGGGAGACGGAAAATCCTGCTGGATTATTGTTATATGCTTCTATCGATGAGAAAGGACAGAAAAATAATTCTGAACTTAAAATTCCGGCTCTGTTAAGTTTCCTTTCCTATGATAGCTTTACAGGGGAAGTTAAGGGAATTCATGAACTTCAGGCTGCTGCAGTCAAACAATATGGGCCAGGAAACTATATTCCACCTGTAACGTCTTTGTTCTGGAGTTTCCGGATTATGTTGACAGCAGGAATGTGGTTATTATTGATCGCTCTACTTGGACTTTATTTCTATAAGACGAATCGCTTAGACCAAAAAGCTTGGTTTTTGAAAATTGTACTTTGGACTATTCCAGTCCCCTATATAGCGAATACCACGGGTTGGTACTTAGCTGAAGTTGGGCGTCAGCCGTGGATTGTTTATGGATTACAAAAGGTAGAGGCAGGAGTATCGTCCTCTGTCTCGGCAGTTTCCATGTTGATCGCCTTGGTGGGCTTCACTCTGATTTATGCGGCCTTAGCGGTAGCGGGCGTTTACCTCTTTATTAAGGTTATAAAGAGAGGTCCGGAAGAGGCCAGTCCAGAAGAAACACTGAAAAACAGAATAAAGGGGGCGTCATTATGGACTTGAACATCCTCTGGTTCATACTTATTACCGTCTTATTTGTCGGGTTCTTTTTTCTGGAAGGGTTTGATTTTGGAGTAGGTATTTTACTTCCTTTCTTGGGAAAAAACGATAAGGAACGTCGGATCATCATCAATACCATCGGACCCCACTGGGATGGGAATGAGGTCTGGTTGATTACAGCTGGTGGAGCTATGTTTGCTGCTTTTCCCAATTGGTATGCTACGTTATTTAGTGGTTTCTTTCTTGCCTTGTTTCTAGTGTTAGTTGCCATAATTATTCGTGGGGTTGCTTTTGAATTTCGCAGCAGTGACAGTAGTCATCGTTGGCGAGGAACCTGGGATTGGATGATCTTCACAGGAAGTTTCCTGTCAGCGCTCCTTTGGGGTGTTGCTATGACCAATTTGCTTCGGGGAGTACCGATTGATGCCAAAATGCATTACGTTGGAACTTTCTTTGATCTTCTTTCTCCGTATGCTATCATTGGTGGTTTAACCACGCTGATTGTTTTCATATTTCATGGTGCCTTGTATCTTAGTCTCAAGACGACTGGTGAGATCGCTGAGCGAGCGTCGAAGACTGCCCAGAGTACGGGTTTGATTGCCATTCTGATTGTTGTACTTATGGCTGGTTTAACCTATTTTCAAACGGATTTATTTGAAAATCTTGGGGCAGGAATTACTTTGCTTGGGTCCGGAGTAGCCCTTATTCTAGCTAATGTATTGACACGTTCCCGTAAGAGTGGCTGGGCTTTTGTGGCGAATGGTTTGACTATACTCTTGTTTACAGTATCCTTGTTCTGGGGACTTTTCCCACGTGTGATGGTTTCTAGTCTTGATATGAAGTGGAGTCTCACGATCTATAATGCCTCGTCCAGCCCGTACACCCTGAAGATTATGACGATCATTGCCTTGACCATGGTCCCGATTGTTCTTCTCTATCAGGGATGGACCTATTGGGTCTTCCGCAAACGTGTGACAGAGAAAGACCTTCACTATTAAGTTCCTATCCTATAGAATAAAGGGGCAAGAAGTATCTTGCCCCTTTATTTTTAGAACCGTCCCTTACTTGTACTAGGAGATGAAAAAATGTTCGATAAGCGGTTAGTTCGAGAGGGGAGGCCCGTCTTAGGGTATCTATTACTTACGGTCGGGATGGGCATCGGGGTTGCATTATTGGCCGTCTCCCAAGCTTGGTATTTCTCTCGGATCGTGGCCGAGGTCTTCTTAGAGGGAGCCAACCTTCAGACAGTCTGGAAGCCTCTTTTTCTAATTCTCGCGATCATTATGCTGCGCGCCAGCTTTCAATGGGTCAGTGAAATTAGCGCCCATGAAGCAGCTTCACGTATTAAGGCAAGTGTGCGCAAACGTTTAATGAGCCATATTGTCTCCTTAGGACCTGTATATACTCGAGGGGAAAGAGCGGGAGAGTTAATCACAATAGTGGTCGATGGGATTGAATCTCTAGAGGAATACTTTTCAAAATACCTTCCCCAATTGCTTCTGGCCGCAGGGATACCCCTGATTATTTTGGGATGTGTGTTTCCGCTCGACTGGAAATCTGGCTTAATTCTTCTCTTAACAGGACCACTTATCCCCCTTTTTATGATTCTGATAGGAAAGATGGCTGAGAAAAAATCCCTCAATCAGTGGCAAAATTTGAGCTGGATGAGCGCACATTTCTTAGATATTTTACAGGGGATGACGACCCTCAAAATCTTCGGAAGGGCTAAAGATCAAACACGGGTGATTGAAAGAGTCAGTGATTCGTTTCGGAGGACAACCCTAAGTGTGTTGCGGATTGCTTTTTTATCGGCACTTGTGTTGGAATTCTTAGCTACGATGAGTACGGCTTTAGTAGCCGTAACGATAGGGTTAAGGCTTGTCTATGGAACCCTCTCTTTTTCTGCTGGGTTGTTCCTCTTGCTCCTCGCACCGGAATTTTACACTCCTTTAAGAACTCTTGGCTTGAATTTTCATGCTGGGTTATCTGGAGTAAACGCTGCCAAGCGAATCTTTGAGATCATGGATCTACCGTTGATGAGTGATGATGAGGAGAACAACAATGAAAAGGTCCAAGTCTTTTCTACTAATTTTCATATTTCTTTTAATCATGTTAGCTTAACTTACCAACCGGACGCGACCCCAGCTTTAAGCAGAATAAACCTATCCTTACATACTAGAGAAAGGATTGCTCTCGTCGGACCAAGTGGGGCGGGCAAAACTTCGATTGCTCAGCTGTTGTTACGTTTCATTGAGCCATCTGAAGGGGAAATTTTTGTCAACGGAGATTTGCTTAAGACAATTTCGCTCGAAAATTGGCGGGAACAGATTGCATACGTTCCCCAGAATCCCTATCTTTTTTCGGGAAGTATAGCGGAAAACATTCTAATGGGTCGGCCTTCTGCGACAGTCGCAGAACTCACGAGGGCAGCACAAGAGGGGGCAGCCCATGACTTTATTATGGAACTTCCCGATGGTTACCAAACGATCCTCGGAGAAGGTGGGACTCGCTTAAGC
>JAJYAS010000543.1 GCA_021779415.1 Bacillota bacterium | reverse complement strand
TCTTTTTCCGCTAATAATACGCCGAATTTCTACCATCTCATTATTCAGCAAAACGTAAAACACCAAGTAACTATCGACTATCAAAATACGATATCCTTGTCGTGTTAGTCTTTTATTTTTCGGTGTTGTGCCGATCAGTGGAAAATCCTCAAGCATTAAAATACCCTGTTCGATATTTTCAGCCAGCTTAAGGGCGGCAACAGGATTGTCACTTGCGATATAATCAACAATTTCGGTCAAATCCTGTTCTGCTGCCTCGGTGATACTAATTAGATGCTTTGGCATGGATGCGGCTCCTTATGTCTACCATAACATCGCGGAACGGGCGACGTTTTCCTGCAAGACTCTGTTCTTCGGCCTCGTCCAACTTTTCATAAAGGTCTAAGAGAGCTTGCTGTTCCTCAAAAAGCTGCTGACTCATGATGACTAAATGCCCGTTTCCGTTCTTGGTGATAAAAACAGGTATTTGCTCATTAATACAAATTTCTTCAATCTCAGGGGTCTTGTTCCTCAAATCTGAAACAGGACGAATTACTGGCATATCGCTCACCTCACCCTTAATAAATAATATATCATTATTATATCACTATCTTGACAAAATGACAGGCAAACAAAGGGACCAGTACATTGTTTGTCCTACAAGGACACTTCCTCCCTAGCACCCTCCAATACTCTCCGTGACCTCTCCACTTCCTAAGCTCTTCCATTGTTCCATTCCGCCCACGAGAACTTTCAAGTGTTGCGGGTCATATCCTTTACCGACCAGAGTTTGCCAAGCAGAAAAAGCTCGCACTCCAGTGAGACAAATGAGAATAACATCTCTATCTTTTGCTATTTTGGTTGTTTGATCTGCCACCGACCCCAACCGAATATTGATAGCCTGAGGAACATGCCCCGTTGCGAATTCACTCGGTTCACGCACATCAATAATTTGCCAGTTTTTTTTCGCTTTAATCCCTTCATCTAACTGACTGGCAGAAATCATGGATTCCGCTGTTAACGACTTAGGAGGAGAGGCTTCCGAACTAGTAGTCGAATTCTCAGAAGTATTAGGTGTCAGGTTCTCCGGCTTTCCTGTAGACACTTCTTGTTTTCCCGCAGTTCCTGCCGAAGGGGTGCCTGTGAGCGAATTTGTAGTTCCAGGAGTTCCGCATCCCGCGATAAACACTGCTATAAGTAAACCAAAACTTAACGCGCGCGTTATTCGAGTAACATTACTTGACAATCTCGAACCCCCTCCCATATCTTAAACTCCTTTGATCCACTTTCAAGACTACCATTTATAGCTAAGTCTATCCAACAAATTTTCTCTCGATTAAAACATACCCTTTCTTATCCTCTTTGCCAATAAGGGAAAAACCTGACACATGTCAGGTTTAACCGTTAATGATCCCATTTTCCATGGCGTACCGCACAAGTTCAGCACGTTTTCGCAAATCAAGCTTCTCCATCACTCGGGTTTTATACGTTTCCACTGTCTTTACACTAATATGAAGGAATTCGGCAATTTCTTGGTTCGTATGCCCAAGTGCCAAATACTTAAGAACTTCTCGTTCTCTCTCGCTCAGTCCTTTTTCCTTCTTATCTTTGTTGCCTGATGTTTGCGGACCGACCATCTGATAAAGCAAGGCCGCAGCCATAGGGGGATAAATATAAAGTTCTCCCCGTGAAACCGTTCGAATGGCTGAGAGTAGCTCAACGTCAGCAGCCTTTTTTAAAACATACCCTTTCCCTCCAGCCCGGATGACAGCTTTCATATACTCTTCATCATCATGCATCGTCAAAACTAGAATCTTCATCGTCGGCTGCCTCTCTAAGATACGCTCTAGACACTCTAAGCCACTGAGCTTGGGCATGGTGAGATCGAGCAGCACTAAATCAGGCAGGGTCTTCTCCACCATCTCAACCACTTCTTCCCCGTCGGCTGCCTCACCCACAACCTCAATATCCTCTTCAAGATTCAATAAAACGCGTAGCCCCGCTCTCAACACGGCATGATCGTCCCCGAGTAGAATTCTCAGTTTCTTCTCAGACATGAGACTCCTTCTTTCCTTGCCCTTGATTCATTTTACCAGGGATCTTAATAAAAACGGTTGTTCCTCTTCCTTTTTGGGACTCGATCTTAAAAGTTCCCCCCAGCAAAGCGGCCCGCTCTTGCATCCCGAAAAGTCCAAGTCCCCGTCCAGGTTGCACGACTGTTTGGAGAGGGTCAAACCCTTGTCCATTGTCTTCAACAATAGCAGAAACCCAATCTTCCCGCCAATCTAATAGGACAGAAACCATACTAGCCTCGGCATATTTAGCGACATTGGTTAAGGCCTCTTGAACTATACGGTAAAGCGCTACCTCAATTGCCGCGGAAACTCGGTGCAATTGGAATCCCGTGACATTAAAATCGACTTCCGTTCCAAATTTAGTTTCATATTCTCGAATATAACGCTCTAAAGCTGCCACCAACCCCATGTCATCAAGGACACTGGGTCGAAGTTCCCGTGCTAAATGATGCACCTCTTCCAACGTCTGCGCAACAATCTGGCGCATTTCTTGTAATCGATCCCCCACAGCACAAAAAGAGGCTTCGGACTCCAGAACCTTTAATCCTACCATTAAGGAAGTCAACGCCTGACTTGTTTCGTCATGAAGCTCTCGCGAAATGCGCTTTCGTTCTTCTTCTTGGGCTGTCATGACTTTCTCCAAGAGTTGAAGACGCATCTCCTCTTTTTCCCTGAGTTCAACCATCAGATCCTCACGTTCACGATGATTCTGACTCAAGGATTCCGTCATTTGATTGAACGCTTCTGTTAAAACCCCAATTTCATCTTGAGAATGAACCATCCCCTGAACATCCAGTTCCCCTTGCGTAACTCGTTGGGTTAAGGATACTAACTCGCGGATCGGCTGGGTTAGAACACGAGTTAGCAAGACTGCAGCGATAATCCCCAGAGCGGACACAAAAAGCGCAATCAGCAGTAGGTTCCAGGTCATCAGAAGCACCGCTTTTTGCAACCCATTTTCATCCATTCCGATCCGCGCTACCCCTAATTTCCCGTTCAAGATAGGCACAGCAACATCACGAACAACCCCTACTTCTGTACGGAAAACCGTCAAATGATACTTATCGGCTCCAGCCACAGCATTCGCTTTCAGCAGTTCTTTAGGAAACGCCTCGCCAAACGTATGCGCCAAGACATTCCCTTGCGGATCCACAATAAACAGATACAAGACATCCTCATTGTTCTTGAGAGTGTTTTGCAATAATTCATAGACAGAATAAGCATTATTGATTAAGAGCTCATTGGTAGCTCTTGCCGCGACATCACTCCCGATCGAAACTGCCCTCTTGTCGAGTTGATCTCGCAAATTGTTCGTTAAGATATTTCCCATCTGCCAAACAATCATGCTACTCAAAAGCAGCACAACCCCAACGACTAGACCTAGGATTTTATACTGCACTCGGACATGTCTGAGTTTCTCCTTGATATAATTGACAAAGGTATTTCTCATGCTTATTTCGCTTATACGTTTAATTCTTGACTTCAATGTCATAAGAATCCTCTTTCTAGCTAACTTTGATGACTAACTGCCAATTGGAAAATTAGCATTCGCCTTCACCATCGTTTGAATAGGCTCATAGGCTGCATTATTAGGTAACACAAAACGATCATATAAAAGAGCCTGCAAGGCCTT
>JAJYAS010000542.1 GCA_021779415.1 Bacillota bacterium | reverse complement strand
CATCTCAAAATTCCTGGAGTTAACGTTTATCGTGGACGATCTGTTGTCATTACATCGAAGGAACGAGCGCTGCTGGATCTTGATGGAGAACAACCGGGATATACGCCAATCTCTTTTACCCTTCATTCACAAACCCTTTGTTTATGGGGGTAATCGAAATGGGCTTTAACTAGGTTATCAGAAATTTTGGGGGATAGTCTATACTTAGTATTTTTATGTATAGACTATTCCGTATTTTAGTTTAAAACCATTCAGTTACTCCTCAAGCTAAGGTCAATAATAGTCAAAAAAATGTCTGACCATTATTGACCTTAGAATCATTATAGACTATACTTTAGTTAATAAGGAAACTATACCACTAAACTGACGGTCCAAATCTTTGATCTTTGATCATAGATTTTAGATACTATTTCTTTTTGAGAGTCAGTCACACGATAATATTAGTAAATGAGGTGAGACAATGGATTTTAAAGATTATTATATCAGCCTTGGAGTATCTCCTGATGCAGATGAAAAAACAATCAAGAAAGCTTATCAGAAATTAGCTAAAAAATACCATCCAGACGTCAATCCAGGAGACAAAGCGGCTGAAGAAAAGTTTAAAGAAGCCTCGGAAGCTTATCATGCAATTAGTGATCCGGAGAAACGACGTAAATATGATGAACTTAGACAAGATTACCAACACTGGCAGACACGGGGAGGGCGGGGAGATTTCGATTGGAGTCGATGGCAGTCCAATCCCGGTGGTGCTGGAGGTAGTCAAAGCTATACGATGTCCCCAGAGGATTTTGCGGAAATGTTCGGTGGTACGGGAAGATCTGGTGGAGCTAGAGGTTTTAATGGTAGCAGAGGAGATGGCTATTCTGATTTCTTCTCAACACTCTTCGGAGGGGGTGGGGGGCAAGGCTTTGGCTTTGATGTAGGTACTTCGGCAAGTCGAACCCGAGCAGGACAGGATCTTGAAGTTGAAGTCCAAGTAACACTTGAGGAAGCTTTTCATGGAACCAAGCGGATTATCCAGAGTGGAGAGAAGCAGATCGAGGCCAAAATCCCTAAAGGGGTTCGAACCGGTTCTAAAGTAAGATTAGCTGGACAAGGAGGGTCTGGGGCTGCAGGAGGTAAAGCTGGAAATCTCTATTTAAAAATTACGGTAAACCCAGATGCTCATTTCGTCCGCGAAGGAGATGACTTGAAGGTTAAGCAACCTATTAATTTCTATCAAGCCATCCTTGGTGGAGAGGTTCGTGTTCAAACGTTTGATGGGGAAGTCCTTCTCAAGATTCCACCGCTCACTCAGACTGGCAAGAAGTTTCGCTTAAAAGGAAAGGGAATGCCTAGTTTAGAACGTCCTGACCAACGTGGAGATCTTTTCGCAGAATTAGCCATCACCCTACCAGAAGACTTGAATGAGCATGAAATTTCGAGTCTTCGTGAGCTTGCTAAGCAAAGAGGATGAATTAACCAAATCTACAAAACCTAATAAGGAGTGAATAAGTATGTCTTTTGATACCAATCGATTTACCCAGAAATCCCAAGAAGCAATCACGGAAGCCCAATCTATGGCAGAACGCAATGCCAACAGCCTGATCGAGCCAGAACATCTTATGCTCGCCTTATTAGAGCAGGTAGAAGGTGTTACTTCGCAAGTCTTAACCAAGCTGGACATCGCTACGGGTGTACTCATCTCATCAATCCGTCAAGAGATTCACCGTTTTCCACGAATTAGCGGGGGAAACGTACAAATAAGTATTTCTCCACGCTTGCGCTCGGTATTAGTGGCTGCTCATGATGAGATGACTCCGTTTGGGGATGAATATGTAAGTGCAGAACACTTACTTTTGGCGATCTTGGCAAAGGCCGGAGGAGCAGTCGAAAAAATTCTTAAACAAGCAGGGTTAACTCGAGAAAAGTTGTTGCAAGCTTTGCGAGAAATCAGAGGCACTCAACGCGTTACGAGTCCTAATCCTGAAGGCACTTATGCAGCACTGGAACAGTATGGGCTAAACCTAGTGAAGCAAGCCCGACGCGGTCGTCTAGACCCAGTTATTGGTCGTGACGAAGAGATTCGTCGTGTGATTCAAACTTTATCCCGTCGAACGAAAAATAACCCCGTGTTAATAGGAGAGCCTGGAGTTGGTAAAACCGCGATCGTTGAAGGGCTAGCTCAGCGGATTGTACGAGGAGATGTTCCAGAAACTATCAAGGATAAACAAGTTATTTCACTGGATATGGGAACCCTCATCGCAGGAGCTAAGTACCGCGGGGAATTTGAAGAACGCTTAAAAGCGGTGCTGAAAGAGATCCAGGATCGTGATGATGTGATCTTGTTTATCGATGAATTGCATACCGTTGTCGGAGCAGGGGCAGCAGAAGGGGCAATGGATGCTAGCAATATGCTTAAACCTATGCTGGCGCGCGGAGAGTTAAGTATGCTTGGGGCAACAACCCTTGCTGAATACCGCAAGCACATTGAAAAAGATGCTGCTCTAGAACGACGCTTTCAACCGATTATGGTGGAGGCTCCAAGTGTTGAAGATACGATCTCTATCTTGCGCGGTTTAAAGGAACGCTATGAGACACACCATGGAGTGCGAATTACGGATGGAGCTATCATTGCCGCCGCTATACTCTCGGATCGTTATATTAGTGACCGGTTTCTCCCAGACAAAGCAATCGACCTTATCGATGAAGCCGGGGCACGTATGCGCATGGAAATTACAAGTGATCCCTTTGAGTTAGATCAAATTAAGCGCAGGATTATGCAACTCGAAATCGAACGAGAGGCTCTTAAGAAAGAAAAGGATCAAGCGAGTAAAGAGCGTTTAACGAAGATTGAAGAAGAGTTAGCAAATCTCAAAGAAGAACGAATCGGAGTAGAAGGGCAGTTGCAAGGGGAACGAGAAGTCCTCGCTCAAATTCAACAACTTAAAGAGAAAATTGACAATTCGCGTACTCTTATGGAGCAAGCTCAACAGCAGTTGGACTACAATAAAGCAGCCGAATTACAGTATGGCATTATTCCAACGCTGGAAAAAGAACTTCAAACTACAGAACTAAAACTTCAGGCCAAGAAAAATTCGCTCTTAAAGCAAGAAGTAGTTGAACAAGATATTGCGGAAATCGTGGCAACATGGACCCACGTTCCTGTTTCTAAGCTGATGGAGAGTGAGATGGATAAACTTGTCCATATGGAAGAACGTATTCATCAAAGAGTAATTGGTCAAGAGGAGGCTGTTGGGGTAGTTGCTGATGCTGTTCGGCGAGCACGCGCAGGGTTACAGGATCCTAATCGTCCTTTGGGCTCGTTCCTTTTCTTAGGTCCAACAGGAGTTGGAAAAACTGAGCTGGCAAGAGCTTTAGCTGAGTTCCTCTTTGATGACGAACAGGCAATTATACGGATTGATATGTCTGAGTATATGGAAAAGCATACAGTCGCACGTCTTATTGGAGCCCCTCCTGGATATGTAGGATATGAAGAGGGTGGACAACTGACTGAGGCGGTACGTCGTAAGCCTTATAGTGTCATTCTCTTTGACGAAATCGAGAAAGCGCATGGTGATGTCACGAATATTCTTTTACAGCTCTTAGATGATGGTCGCTTGACCGATGGGCAAGGACGTATTGTAAACTTTAAAAATACAGTGGTGATATTAACCAGTAATATTATCCTGTCGATTGAGGATCTCA
>JAJYAS010000541.1 GCA_021779415.1 Bacillota bacterium | reverse complement strand
CCAACTCGTCCATTCCTTAAGTCCATTCCCATTGCGACAAGAAACTTCGAAAATCAGGATGTCCGGATTAATGGTCCGAATATCTTGTTTCATAATCTCCATATTAACGTCGGTCAACTTCTCAAGGTCCATCTTATTAAGAACAACCGCCTTGGCATTGCGGAAGATCACGGGATATTTAGCTGGCTTATCATCCCCTTCGACGATACTCAAAACAATAACCTTAAATGCTTCTCCTAGATCAAAGTCTGCTGGGCAAACGAGATTCCCAACATTTTCTATAACCATAAGATCCATGACAGTCCAATCAAATTCCGGTAAAACCTTACTCACCATTTTACTGTCTAGATGACAGGCGCCACCCGTATTAATCTGAATGACCGGTACTCCGTGAACGGCAATGCGATCGGCATCTTTACTTGTGAAAATATCTCCCTCTATAACCCCCACCTGCAGGTCTGCGCTTAAAAGGGGCAACGACTTTTCCAGTAGCGACGTTTTCCCTGCTCCAGGCGAGCCCATGACATTAATAGCTAAACAATGATGTTTGCGGAAGTGGGCTCGGTTTACCTCAGCCTGCATATCATTTGAACCGAGTAAATTAGCCATCACTTCAATTTCACGTCGACTAGATTCCATTTATTCAACCTCCAGACTTTCAAGTAAAAGTTCCTCTCCTTGAATCACTTCAATACTGGTATTATGGCAGTTCGGACAGAGGAAAAACATCGTTTTTACAGTAAACTCATGCTGACAATTACGGCAACGACCGCGCAAAGAAACACGTTCCACGATCAGCTCTGCTCCTTCACATAGGGTATCCTTGCTAAAAGCTTCAAAAGCCATGAGCAGTGCATCCGGTTCGGCATTTGTAAGTTCTCCGACTTTAAGTTTAACCTGTAGCACTCGCTTTACTTCATGCTGGGAAAGGGTCTGTTCAATAACCTCGAAGACCCCTCCCATCAAAGACATTTCGTGCACATCATACCTCCTCCATGTATGTAACAACTATCCCGGTCTCCAGTCTCTGATTATCACCCATCTTATGTTCAAGGCCATGGTCTTAGGGATATAATCAATATTTCGACAGAACGGGTAAATATCCTTTAGTTTACGAAAGTTCATTAATTTCTTCACTAATGATCTATAATTTATGTCTAATAAAAGCGTATATTGTCTTCCCTGATGGACAGTATAATAAATGTTACTACAAAAAACAACTGAAGAGGAGGATGGTCAAATGAGTCGCAATACACCTGAAGTTCCTGAATCCGAAAAACAGTTGGATAAACTCAAGTGGGAAGTAGCAGAAGAACTGCAATTAGACGATGATATTCAAGAAAAGGGTTTTGCCAATATGACAACTCACGAAGTAGGTCAAATTGGAGGAAACATGGTCAAGAAAATGATAACCTATGCTGAAAAAGAAATGGCGGAACAAGGTGCAGATATTATGGACTAGAAAATAGGATTCCACCTAAACTTATATCCGCTATGCCCTAACGGGATGATCGTAACAAAAACGCTCGTCCCGTTTCTCGTTATGTTTCTGGTTTTCATTTTTGTCCACTTGGTATACCACGCCAATTTTCCATAGCTATTCGAACAGACCGAGCCATCTCTGCTGAGTAATCAGAGCCCGTTTTTCGTGCATACATCCACTGCCCAAAATTCTTGGCTCCTAAGGTATTACTGGGATTGAATCCCTGGGCACGGGATGCGAACATAGCTTCCCAATCGTTCTCATTGAGACGTTTATAACTATTTTCAGACACAATAAATTGCGACTCAAACCGTTCTCTAGGTTTTGGTCGTACTCCCTCCGGGTAATACCCAAAACACAGCATACTGATGGGAAATACATAGGGTGGAAGGTTAAGCAGTTCTTTATGAATTTCGTAATTCTCCATAATGTCCCCAATGTAACATGACCCAATTCCCAACCCTTCGGCTGAAATCACTGCATTTTGTGCTGCAATAAGTGCATCACAACTTGCTAGCAATAAATCTGCTTCGTCAGGTCCTGTAAATTCTAAGCCTCGCTCTTGACAAAAATCTTCAACCCCAGAGTCCAGATAATAATCAAACCAACGCTGAAGATCTGCTAAGAAAACTATGACGAGTGGTGCTTTGGCGATAAACGGTTGATGATCACAGGTTTCACTCAAGCGCTGTTTTAAAGCTTGATCAGAAACAATAATCATGGAATACATCATCATATTCCCAGCCGTCGGGGCCCTCATCGCAGCTTCAATAATTAAATCTTTGTCTTCATCCTTGATGGGTCGTTCAGCATAAAGCCGTAACGAAACTCGCTTTCTCAGTATCTCTTGCAAACCCAATCTCTCTTGATCAGTATCCATTTTTCACTTCCCCTTTAACTTCATCTTCCACTGCCTATTGTATCATTTCCAGTACTCAAAGTAGCCTTTGCTATTTAATTTAAGACATTCACTTTACTTCCAGAAAGATGCAAGCTACGAATTTAGAATGGGTGGGTAGCTATTTTGAAAATAGCTACCCACCCATTTCTAAATTCTCCCGAAACTTATTCTTCCACGTAAGGAATCGTTAGGGGCCCAAGTGGTAACACAGCAATACTCATGTTATCACCATATTTCTCTGCTAATTCCTTCAAAGACTGTTCAATACTCTTTATAGGCGTAAGTTTTGCGATTCTAGCGGACTCCTCTGGCAGCGTCGAATACATATAAACATCTGCCCATTCCTGAATCATAGCCAGTCTTTGAGCTTCCCACTGATCAAACACTTGAAAAGAAGGTTCGTTAATCATTTCTAAGAGTTCACTCGGTGTTTCTCGCATATCTAAGATCTTAACAAAATTACCATGTTCCGGCATACCTTCAATGCATTCTGCAGCACATATGATCGTTCCACCTTTTTTGACAATCTTTTGGGCAGCATTCATACCTTTCACAGCCTGATATAAGTTTTGGTCAAGAGGATAGCCAGAATTCGTCGTAATGACGACGTCAAAACGTTGATCACACTTAATCATTGCGTGTTCTTTGACATAAGCACACCCTGTAAGATGTGCCTGAGCCAACTCGCCTGCGAAAACATTCGTGATCTCCTTTTTACCATTCAGAGCCACGTTAAGGAGAAAATTCGGTCTACAAAAAGTATTTACTTCTCTCGACATCTCTTGGAGGGGGTTCTTATCCAGGATACCCCATGTAGCCAACGGATGCCCAATCATTTTAGCGTTATGGAATGTTAGAATCGTTTCAATGCCAGCTATGCCAGGCATAATTCCCTTAGGACCTCCCGAAAATCCAGCAAAAAAATGTGGCTCAATGAACCCTGTGACAATCCTAAAATCGGCTTCAACATATTCTTTGTTCAAGTATACTTCGCAGCCGAAGCGACTTGTTCCAACATGCGCAAGCTCCGATTTCTCGTGACAGTGATGATTAATAATACGAACAGTATCAACCACCTCTTGTCCCAACATCTCAACGAATTCTTCTCTAGTTTGGTCACGATGGGTCGCTGTCCCGTTAATAATCGTAACATTCTCAATGGGGACATGAGGAAGTTCCTCCAGAATCCAAGGAACTAATTTATGATTAGGAGTTGGTCGAGTTATATCGCTAATCACAATGACAACCTTGTCAGTTGATTTAACCATCTCTTTTAAGGACTGTGTACCATATGGATGACGAAGA
>JAJYAS010000540.1 GCA_021779415.1 Bacillota bacterium | reverse complement strand
CGATCTTGTGCGGGGACAGAGAGGCGTTCATTATGTCGGGGCATGACGTCATTCACCTACGGGGTCTAGAATTTTATGCTTACCATGGGGTAATGCCAGAAGAACAAGTCTTAGGTCAAAAATTTCTGATTGATATGGATCTTTTTTGCGATCTGAGCTTGGCTGGCTCCTCGGACCAAGTGGGGGATACAATCCATTACGGAGAGGTCTACCAGGTTATTGAGGCTTGTGTTACTAGCGATAGACATCAATTAATAGAACGCTTGGCAGAAAATATTGCGCAACGAGTTATGGCGCGATTCTCCTGCACGTCTGTACGGGTCGAGGTGCATAAACCGCAGGCACCGATTCCTGGGATTTTCCGAGATGTATCGGTGGAGATTTGGCGTGAGGCAGGAGAGAAAGTATGAGGGCATTTTTAGGTTTAGGGAGTAATCTGGGAGATCGCGCCTACTATCTTGGAGCGGCGATCTCAGCCTTGGCAAGCCCAACGATAATAATTCGTGCCACGTCGAGGATTTATGAAACAGAGCCTTGGGGTGTACTAGACCAACCCTTGTACTGGAATCAGGTCATTGAAGTCGAAACAACTCTTGAACCCTTAGATCTGCTACATGTTTGTCAGGAGATTGAACTTCGACTCGGGCGAGAACGCAAAGTACATTGGGGCTCAAGGACAATTGACATTGATCTCCTTATTTATGATAATAGAGTAAGTAAGTCGGAAGAATTAATGTTGCCTCATCCTTATCTGGAAAATCGCGCCTTTGTGCTTGCACCTTTGCGAGAGATCGCACCGGAACTCGTATTGCCATCGGGAAGACCGATTAATGGGGTAACTGGAGAGGGAAAGGTTCGGCCTCTTGTAGTCTAAAAACGAAGCAAGGAAACCCGAGTTTAGCAGACGATATCGGAAGAGTTGTACTGTATTGGGTGTTTGACTGATTTATACAGATAGAATTTCAAAAGAGAAAACTTGCAAACCCAAATGAATATAGGAACAATAACCGCTTGGATCCAGATGACCGAGACGGAGGGGAAGAATGAAATACCTTCACTCTCAGTGAAGGTATTTTTTGTGGACACGCAAGCGCCATTGCGACGATGAGGTAAAGCAAGATTGCAAGTCAAGAACCGTCCCCAGATTTGCAATCTTGCACTAATAAGGAGGTGCGAGAATGAGATTTGGAATTATTGGAGCAGGAATCGTAGGGACAGCTTTAGCTGTACGCTTAGAGGAAGCAGGGCATGAATGCATAGGGGTTAATACTCGAAGCCGCCTCTCTTATGAACGGTTTCGAAGTTATTTGAATAAAGATCATCTCACTTTAGACGCGCTTATTCCTGCTGTTGATTGGTTGTTTATTACGACACAGGACGGTATGATTCGAACGGTGGCAGAGTATCTAAGCGCAAATGGCCTTATAAAACCAGGACAAGTATGGATCCACTGTTCAGGTTCACTTCCTTCAGATGTTTTGCGTGTTAAGGAGAGCCTACCAGTACGTTGTTTATCATTACATCCCCTCCAAGCGTTTGCAAGTGTAGAGAAGGCTTTGGCCATTCTTACGGGAACCCACTTCGGGATCGAGGGGGACGATGAAGATCTAGGAGAAGTGATTGTTAAGGATTTAGGCGGAATTCCTCATCATATCTTAGCGACCCAGAAGTCACTCTATCATGCGGGAGCCGTGGTGGCCTCTAATTATTTAGTGGTGCTTGCTTCTTTGGCTGTGGAACTTTTTGGGCAAGCAGGCATTCAAGGGGAAGAAGCTTTGGCCTCCTTACTGCCTTTGATGAGAGGAACACTTTATAATTTGGAACAGGTGGGGCTTCCCCAAGCATTGACTGGGCCAATTGCGCGTGGGGATGCTCAGGTCGTACGCGGCCACTTAGATAATATGCCATCGAAACTTATGGAGATTTATAAGAGCCTAGGGTCAAAAGCTCTAGAGTTGGGGGAGGACAAAAAGGCCCTGAACGGATTAACCTACCCCCCAGAGGAGTTAACCCTCCTAAAATCAATACTTCGGAAGTCTGAAATAACTGAGCATAATTTTCGATGATAGAATAAGACAATGAGTCTTATAAAGAAAGGTAGAGATCAAAGTGAAGAGAACTTCGCACATTTCTGAATTACGTGAGCTTATAGCTCAGGAAAAAAATCGGGGACGGGTTATTGCCCTCGTCCCAACCATGGGCTATTTACACCAGGGACATCTAAGCTTGATTGAGAGAGCTAAACAAACTGGAGCCTTAGTCGTACTGAGCATTTTCGTAAACCCGTTACAATTTGGTCCTAATGAAGACTATTCACGTTACCCTAGAGATTTGGAAAGAGATGCTCGTTTGGTGGAAGCTGCAGGGGTTGATGTACTCTTTCATCCAACAACTGAGGAAATGTACCCGCGGCCCATGGTCACTTATGTTGAGGTGGGTGAGTTAGATTCAATGCTTTGCGGGGCCGCTCGTCCCGGACATTTTCGGGGAGTAGCAACGGTTGTAAGTAAGTTGTTTCATATTGTTCAACCTGATTTGGCCTTTTTCGGGCAAAAAGATTATCAGCAATATCTGATCATTCGGCGCATGGCGAGTGATCTTAATCTCCCGATTGAGATTTGCGCTGTTCCCATTGTTCGTGAAGAGGATGGGCTGGCTTTGAGTTCGCGCAATGTCTTTTTAACTCCAGAACAGCGCCAAGAAGCTGTGATTCTGTCTCAGAGTCTTAACGAGGCGGAAAAGAGTATACAAGCTGGAGAACGATCAGCGCGAGGAATAGAAACTCGCTTGCGGGAGAGAATTACCCATGAGAGCCATGGCGTTATTGACTATGTCGAAGTCCGGGATGCGGAACACTTATCTGAAGTAACCGAAATAGTTGGGCCAGTGCTGATTGCCCTTGCGGTTCGATTCGGTTCGACTCGGTTAATTGATAACAAAGTGGTGGAGGTTGAAGCTGTTGTTTAGAACGATGATGAAATCGAAAATCCATAGGGCGACTGTGACAGAGGCCAATCTCCAATATGTAGGAAGCATTACGATTGACACAGCGTTGATGGAAGCCGCGGATATCTTGACCAATGAGAAAGTTCAGATTGTGAACAACAACAATGGGGCAAGGTTTGAGACTTATGTTATTCCGGGAGAAAGGAATTCTGGGGTAATTTGCCTGAATGGAGCAGCGGCCCGTCAGGTGCAAGTCGGGGACCAAGTCATCATTATTTCTTATGCAATGTTAACGGATGAGGCGGCTCATCGGTATAACCCTAAAATTGTTTTTGTCGATTTTAAAAACCAGCAAACAAAGATTGTCACTGAAGAAGTCCATGGACAAAAATCTTGACAAGTTGAGCCAAAATGAACTAGTCTTTAGTAAATATTCCGTCAATCTAGAAGGAGGTGGCAGTATATGGATCATGGGGCGATAATGAACGAAGAGCTGTTTCAGACTTTAGCTAAGGAAGTTGACGTGCTTAAAAAGGAACGTAAAGCAGTTATCTTAGCCCACTATTATCAAAGACCTGAGATTCAGGATATTGCTGATTTTGTTGGGGATTCCCTGCAACTGAGTCAACAAGCCGCTAAAACAGACGCCGAAGTCATTGTTTTTTGCGGTGTGCATTTTATGGCGGAAAGTGCAGCTATTCTATCACCGGATAAAGTGGTAATATTACCCGAGTCTAAGGCGG
>JAJYAS010000539.1 GCA_021779415.1 Bacillota bacterium | reverse complement strand
AGGGGTGCCACTTCATGTTGATTAAATGAGGCGGAGAATAGATCCATTTTTAATGTTCCTTTCATAGGAAATAGTATCTTAGCCTATTCCCCACTAAGCTGGGGCTTGCCGTTTTTTTAGGTTAAGTGGCATAATTATACCATGCCAGATAAAGCTCTGTCAGGTAGTTAAGTTATGTAGTATACTTGACAAATCCCGAGTATTTTTATAAGATATAAATAAGAAATGTAGAAATGTGGAGTTTGAAGGTCTTAACTAGTGGAAAAGAGGTGAGGGTGGTGAAGCTCTCGACCAAGGGACGTTATGGCGTAAAAGCGATGTTTGATCTAGCTCAACATGTGGGTGAGGGCCCGACTTCTTTGAAAAGTATTGCTGAGAGGCAAGGTATTTCAGAGCATTATTTGGAACAATTGATTTCGGGTTTGCGTAAAGCAGGACTCGTCAAGAGTATACGTGGTGCACAAGGCGGTTACTTACTAGGAAGAGAACCAGATAAAATAAGAATTGGGGACATTATACGCGTCTTAGAAGGGCCCATCGCTCCAACAGATTGTGTATCTGAAGAGGCTCCGGAAATCTGTTCCAAAGCCGAATTTTGTGTCACACGAACCATCTGGGAGAAGGTTAGAGACTCTATCGCGGATGTACTTGATTCGATTACTCTTGAGACGATGCTCGAAGATGCCAGAAAGATCGAATCGGAGCGGAGATTGTATATGTACTATATTTAGACGTATTTAGACGTATTTAGACGTATTTAGACGTATTTCAAGACACATATGACTATAAGGAGTGAGACCATTATGCGAGTTTATTTAGACCATAGTGCAACAACTCCGGTGGATCCGGAAGTAGCTGCCTTGATGATGACATATTACACTGAAAAATATGGCAATCCGTCAAGTGTTCATAGTTTTGGTAGGGAGGCTAAACAGGCTTTAGAACAAGCGAGAAGTCAAGTAGCTGAGCTCATTGGGGCTACACCTCAAGAGGTTACCTTTACCAGTGGCGGGACGGAAGCGGACAACCTTGCAATTTTAGGGACTGCTGAAGCATTCCGCAAAAAAGGTAAACATATTATTACTTCTTGTATCGAACACCACGCTGTATTAGAAACTTGTGAGTACTTGGGTAAGAATGGGTTTGATTTGACGGTTATCCCTGTAAATGAAGAGGGAATTCTTTTAGTTGAGGACGTTAAAAAGGCAATTCGGCCAGATACGATTTTAATCAGTGTGATGCATGCCAATAATGAGGTGGGCTCAATTCAACCAATTGCCGAGATTGGAAAATTAGCTAAAGAACATGGGATAACATTTCACGTTGATGCCGTTCAATCGCTCGGAAAGATACCTATTAATGTGGTTGAGATGAATGTAGACTTATTGACTATATCCAGTCACAAGATCTATGGTCCCAAAGGAGTTGGGGCCCTATATATTCGAAAAGGGGTACGGATTGTACCATTAGTTCATGGGGGTGGGCAAGAAAAGAGACGTCGCTCTGGAACTGAGAATACACCAGGAATTATTGGGTTTGGTAAAGCTTGCGTGCTGGCTGGACAACGGATGGCGGATGATGCTAAGCATCAAACGCAACTGCGCGACAAACTCATGAACGGAATTCTAGAACGGATTGAATACGTTAAAGTTAATGGACCCCTTGGGGAAAAGCGCTTACCTAATAATGTGAATGTCAGTATTCGTTATGTCGAGGGTGAATCTTTATTGTTATCCCTGGATATGTTGGGGATCGCAGCCTCAAGCGGCTCAGCTTGTACTTCAGGTTCCTTAGATCCTTCTCACGTGCTACTGGCCATGGGCCTTATCCATGAAATCGCCCACGGTTCGCTGCGCTTTTCCTTAGGACGTCAGAACACGGAAGAGGAAATCGATTATCTTCTCGAACAATTACCAAAGATTGTAGAACGTTTGCGCATGATGTCCCCGCTCTATGATCAGGTTATTCATAAAAAACAAGCATAAAAAAGGAGTGACGATAATGTATACAGAAAAAGTAATGGATCATTTTACTAATCCTCGTAATGTTGGCGAATTGGAAAATGCCAATGGGGTTGGTGAAGTCGGAAACGCTAAATGTGGAGATATTATGCGTATTTATTTAGATATTGAGGGAGACATTATTAAGGATGTCAAATTTAAAACCTTTGGCTGTGGTGCTGCTGTTGCTACAAGTAGTATGGTGACGGAAATGGTTAAGGGAAAAACGATTGACGAAGCATTGGTGATTTCTAATGCCGCTGTCGCAGAAGCTTTAGGGGGATTGCCTGAAACGAAAATGCACTGTTCTAACTTGGCAGCTGATGCACTCCATAAAGCGATTGAGGATTACCATAATAAACAACAAAAGAAGGAATAGATATTTTATGGCTCTATCAACCAAACCAAAAGTAGTTGTGGGTATGAGCGGTGGCGTGGATAGTTCCATGGCCGCCGCTTTACTCAAAGAAGAAGGATACGATGTAATTGGGGTAACTTTGCAAATATGGGAATCTGCGGGACCAGAGACGGAGTGGGGTTGTTGCTCCAACTCAGCCATTGATGACGCCAGGCGGGTTGCCTTTGTACTGGGAATTCCCCATTATGTCATGAACTTTCGTTCGTATTTTGAGGAGACTGTGGTGGATTATTTCACACAGTCTTATTTGTATGGAGAAACTCCAAACCCATGTCTAGCCTGTAATAAATATGTGAAATTTGGGGAGTTGCTCCGCAAGGCGCGCGGGTTGGGGGCTGAATTTATAGCGACCGGACATTATGCGCAAGTATTAAGAGATCCGGGAAGTGAACGCTTTCTCTTAAGTAAGAGTGCGGATCAGCGTAAAGATCAAACTTATGCGCTTTATATGTTGACCCAAGAACAACTTGAGCACACGCTTTTTCCTTTAGCAACTCACAACAAAGAACAGGTTCGGGAAATGGCAAGAGAACGGGGTTTAAGCGTGGCCAATAAACCCGAAAGCCAAGAAATCTGTTTTGTTGCCAATGACGATTATGCTTCGTTTGTTCGGGAGCGTATCAAAGTTCCCATCAAGCCAGGCAATTTTGTGGACCTCGCTGGGAATAAGCTTGGTCGGCACGAGGGGATTATTCACTTTACGGTAGGTCAGCGGAAAGGGCTAGGGGTTACGTTTGGTAAACCAATGTTTGTAGTAGGGTTGAATCCTGAAAGCAATGAGGTTGTTTTGGGGGAGGATCCGGATGTTTATACTGATACTCTATGGGCAATCGAGCCAAACTGGATATCAATTTCGGATCTTAAAGAACCTTTAAAAGTCAAAGCAAAAATTCGTTATAATTCTATAGGCGCAGAGGCAACAATTTATCCTGCTGGAATAGGGGCAGACTATGATGTAATGGTTTGTTTTGATGAACCACAACGTGCAGTAACTCCGGGACAGGCTGTTGTCTTTTATCAAGGAGACTTAGTGGTTGGAGGGGGAAAGATTATCTCCGATCCAAGAGGACGCCGCAAAGGTGAGGTTAAGGATTAAATATGCCGACAGGCATGCATAAAGTTTAAGATAGTCGGACAGAGTATAGATAATACTTAATTGCGAGGTGAAAGACTATGCGGCGCACTCGAGAGATAGTCGGACTACCTGTTTTAGATCTAAGAAGCGGGGACTCGATTGGATGGGTACAAGATTTGGTCCTTGACAATGACAAA
>JAJYAS010000538.1 GCA_021779415.1 Bacillota bacterium | reverse complement strand
TCCGGGAAATGCCGGAGTAATAACTCCAGATGCTCTGCGTCAAGCGTTGCGAGGAGAAAACATTCATTTTCCAAATCCCACGTTACTTTGTATTGAAAACTCCCATAATAGGGCAGGGGGAACAATTTGGACCCCTGAGCAGATCAAGGATGTTGCCGTGGCCGCCAGAGAACGGGGGCTTCATGTTCACATGGATGGCGCCCGCTTGTTTAATGCAGCAATTGCTCAGAATTGTGATGCTTCCGAGCTTGCAGCTCCGGTTGATTCCGTAATGTTCTGTCTCTCCAAAGGATTAGGGGCACCGGTAGGGTCGATTCTCGCCGGAAGTACAGAATTCATTAAACGTGCCAGAAAGTGGCGCAAAATGATCGGTGGAGGAATGCGTCAAGCAGGGATTTTGGCCGCAGCGGGCATTGTTTCCTTGGAGAGCATGACGGAGAGATTATCAGATGACCATGCCTTAGCGTTAGAACTGGGACAGTCCCTTTCAAGAATTCAGCATTTAACGGTCGATTTGGAACGCTTACAGACAAACATCGTTCTGGTTGAAGTCGACCCGGCTTGGGGGACAGCCGAGAAACTTGTTAAGACCTTGGCTGCTGAAGAAATCTTGGCCTCGGATTTTGGACCACAGACCGTGCGATTCGTCACCCATAAGGACGTTGGGAAAGTGGATGTCGAAAAACTAGTCGATGCTTTAAAACGCTTAATGAATTAATCGATATATTCTTTCTTAGTTCCTTTAGGGTTCTGAAAGAATTCTTGTCCCATTTTTGAAGGGAAATAAAAGGTTTCTTCTTGAATTTCTGGTGGGAGATAGGCTTGAGCAACCCAGTGGTTGGGGTAGGAGTGAGGGTAGAGATAGTTTTGCCCGTGCCCTAATTTATCAGCGTCAGAGTAGTGCTTGTCTTTTAGATGGGTGGGCACTTCTCCAGTCGGATGGTTTCTTACATAAGCCAAGGCGTGGTCGATACTTTCGACCGCGCTATTGCTTTTTGGAGCGGTAGAGATGGCCAAAACTGCTTGAGCTAACGGGATTCTTGCCTCCGGCAGTCCAAGCCATTCGAGCGCATTGGCGGCGGCATGGGCCTGAAGCATGACTGTTGGATCAGCAAGGCCGACGTCTTCAGAGGCGTGGACAAGGATTCTGCGCATAATGAAACGAGGGTCTTCTCCCGCTTCTAGTAAAACGGCAAGCCAATAGAGCGCGGCGTCTGGATCGGAGCCGCGCATACTTTTGATAAATGCGGAAATGATGTCATAATGATTGTCGCCAGCTTTATCGAACTTGATGGCCCTTTGTTGGATGGATTCCTCGGCTATTTCGAGTGTAATATGACGAACCCCACTTTCAGGTTGGGTCGTCAAAACCGCTAATTCTAAGGCGTTGAGAGCGCGTCGCAAATCACCGTTGGCATAATTAAGCCAGTGCTCCCAAGCAGCTGGGCTGATTTCCGCCTCATAACGCCCAAGACCACGTTCTTTATCCTTAAGAGCGAGTTCAAGACCAAGGTGGATTTCCTCTGGGGTGAGAAGTTCGAGTCGGAAAAGCGTGGAGCGACTAAGGAGCGCAGAATTAAGTTCAAAGAAGGGATTTTCTGTTGTGGCTCCGATAAAGGTAATGGTTCCGTCCTCAACAACTGGGAGAAGAGCATCTTGTTGACCTTTGTTGAAACGGTGGACTTCATCGCAAAAAACTAAAGTGCGCTTTCCGTAAAGGTGCAGATCATCCGCAGCCTGTGTCATGATTTCACGAAGATCTTTGACGCCTGAGGTGACGGCATTGATGCGGACGAAGCGTGAGGTCGTTTTGGCTGCTATGACTTGCGCGAGGCTTGTTTTGCCAGTTCCGGGTGGGCCGTAGAGGATTAATGAAGAAACCCGGTCCGCCTCGATTGCCCTTCGTAGGAGTTTTCCAGGTCCAAGGATATGATTTTGACCGATATAGTCCTCGAGCGTTCTAGGGCGCATGCGCTCAGCGAGTGGAGCGACCTGATGTTGATCAAAGGCTGCGGAAAAAAGATCCATAGTTGATGTTCCTTTCTCTAGGCACAAACTTTACGAAAAAAACTTAGTAAATTAGTTGGGTATACTCTTGACAAATCCCGAGTGTTTTAATAAGATATGGATGAAAGATCTTCAAAGAGTTCAAAGGGTTCAGAGAGGATTTATCTCTTGGAAAAGAGGTGAGAGTGTTGAAACTATCGACCAAAGGTCGGTATGGCGTCAAGGCTATGTTTGACTTAGCTCAACATATGGGTGAAGGCCCAATTTCGTTGAAAAGCATTGCGGAGAGACAGGATATTTCCGAACATTATTTAGAGCAGCTTATTTCTGGTTTGCGTAAAGCGGGACTCGTTAAGAGTGTCCGCGGGGCGCAGGGCGGCTATTTATTGGGCAAAGAGCCAGACAAAATAAGAGTTGGGGATATTATTCGCGTGTTGGAAGGGCCGATTGCGCCGACGGATTGTGTATCTGAGGAGGACCCGGAATGTTGCTCTAAGGCAGAATTTTGTCCGACTAGGATAATTTGGGAGAAAGTCAGAGACTCCATAGCAGATGTTCTCGATGCCATTACACTCGAAACGATGCTTGAAGATGCCAAAAAGCGCGAAGTGGATAGAAGTTTATACATGTACTATATTTAACCTTTTGATTTCCAAAGAAATTATATGTCGGGAGGGAGCCCCATGAAACGCATTTATTTAGATCATAGTGCTACGACTCCAGTTGATCCAGAAGTGGCTACGTTGATGATGACGTATTATACCGAAAAATATGGAAACCCGTCAAGTGTTCATAGCTTTGGTAGAGAGGCTAAACAAGCCTTGGAGCAAGCCCGTAGCCAAGTGGCAGAGTTAATTGGAGCCACGCCTTCAGAAGTGACGTTTACCAGCGGTGGAACTGAGGCGGATAATCTCGCGATTCTTGGCACGGCTGAAGCGCTTCGCAAAAAGGGAAAGCATATTATTACTTCTTGTATCGAGCATCACGCGGTATTAGAAACCTGTGAATACCTAGAAAAGAATGGGTTTGACTTAACGATTATCCCTGTTGATGAAGAAGGAATTCTCTCGCTTGAAGAGGTGCGCAAGGCGATTCGACCCGATACCATCTTGATCAGTGTGATGCATGCGAATAATGAGGTGGGATCCATTCAGCCGATTGCTGAAATTGGTAAATTGGCTAGGGAACACGGTATTACGTTTCATGTCGATGCTGTTCAATCCCTTGGAAAGATCCCCATTGACGTTCAAGAAATGAATATTGACCTATTAACTGTGTCGAGTCACAAAATTTACGGACCAAAAGGGGTAGGAGCACTGTATATCCGCAAAGGAGTACGGGTGATGCCTTTAGTTCACGGAGGGGGCCAAGAGAAGAAACGCCGTTCGGGAACAGAGAATACGCCGGGAATTATTGGATTTGGCAAAGCCTGTGAACTAGCAGGGCAAAGAATGGCTGAAGATGCTGAGCACCAGGAGAAATTACGCGACAAGCTGATGAACGGAATCTTAGAGCGTATTGATTATGTTAAAGTTAACGGACCTCTTGGGAAAGATCGCTTACCGAATAACGTCAACGTGAGTATACAGTTTGTCGAAGGGGAATCGTTGTTGCTTTCGCTTGACATGCTGGGGGTTGCCGCTTCAAGTGGCTCGGCCTGTACTTCTGGCTCTCTTGACCCGTCTCAT
>JAJYAS010000537.1 GCA_021779415.1 Bacillota bacterium | reverse complement strand
TGTGGCATTATGCCTTCTTCTTAAAATATTCAGCGACGGCAGTGGATTGCATTTCTTCCCAGCTTTTAAATTTCGTTGTCTTATTTATAAATTCATCGAACTCAGGGTTAATGATAGCATTGAAGTCCGCTAGACTATTGACATTATATTTTCCAGCATCGAGCAATTCTTTAAAGCCCGAAAATTGTGTATGAAGAGTCATGAAGGACGCTGTAAACAAATCGTTAAAGCTTACCATGCCGCTGAATTGTCGATCGCTTTGCTCAATCGCTTCTGTCACTTTATCTAAATCAGTTTTCTTATCCATAGTATTCACCTCCCTTCAAGTATTGTACACTATTTTGAGGTTGTTAGTTGTGGTTTTAAAGTTTAAAGTATTCCATTAACTGCTTCATATCTTTGGCTAGATCATTCAGACTTTCTGCCGAAGCAAATAATTCCTCGACAGACGCGTTTTGTTCCTCAGCCGCGGCGGCTGTGGTCTGAGTGCCTGCTGAAGTAGATGCAGCCTGTTTCACAACGTTTTGCATGCCAACTTTAATTTGTTCTCCATCTTGTTGGGCTTTCTGGACTGTGGTCTCGATGCCTTGCGCTAATCCTGCACTTTCTTCTACTGAATCAAGGATAATGGAAAATTGAGCAGAAATCTCCTTTAGGTAAGCACTTCCGTGATTGACACTCTCTACACTAGCCTTCATTCCTTGGTGGGCACTACGGGACGCCTGTTGCATTTCTTGAACTCGCTTGGAAATATCGACTAAACTTGTTTGAACCTGCTCGGCCAGTTTGCGGACTTCTTCCGCTACAACCGCAAACCCACGGCCGTTCTCTCCCGCTCGTGCGGCTTCAATCGCTGCGTTTAAAGCCAAGAGATTGGTTTGTTGGGCAATGCTGTCAATGATTTGTACAGTTTTAGCGATCTCTTCTGATTTCTGATCTACTTCCCCGATTACTTGGCTCAAATTGTTGACCTGACTTTCGATTTCATTCATTTGTGTCACCACTTGTCCAAGACCCTGATTCCCTTGACGTGAAAGCTCGGCGGAACGCTTAGAGGCAAGGGTTACATTTTCGGCATCATGTTCTGTCTGACTCAAGACATCGATTACCAAACTCATTCGTTCATGATTTTCTGTCATTTCCTGGGCTTGTAATTCAGCGTCAGTGGCGATCGTGGTCGCGGAGGTTGCCACTTGTTCTGCAACCTGTGCCGATTGTTCTGCACCAAGACGCATTTCTTGGGCAGTTTGGGCCAATTGATTCGCCATCCCAACCACCTTCGTGATCGTGTCTCTTAATGAGGCCCCCATCTCGCCAAAGGCCTGTTGTAGTTCTTTTCCTTCTCGGTTCCAAGGCTTCCAAGGGGCCTTTTTCTTTCGGGCAATATCCCCAGCGGCAATTTCATTAGCATTGAGCACTAAGTGACGCATCATATTGCTGAGGGCTCGGCCCAATAACCAGCCTATGAGAATACTGACTAAGACATCGATCACAATAAGAATAACTGAAATAAGTGTGGCTTTCTTAAAGATCTGGCTTGTCGTTGTAGTACTATGTAGGTTTACATTGTTCATCTTTGTGTCAATAAGCTTTTGTAAGATATCCCCAGCCAATTGGTTCTTAGCGCCTGCAACATCATACATATTGGTTTTAGCATCATCTATCCGGCCTTCTTGGACGTCAAAAATTGTGACTTGTGATGAGACTACATAATCATTCCAAGCAGTTTTGAACTTTTTCCAAGAAACCTCATCTTCAGACGATTTTGGAATAGCTTCGTATTTTGCCATATGCTCTACCATAGCGTCTTTTTTTTGATCAACAATTTTCAAGAAATTATCTCGCTCTTCAGGAGAACGTGCACTGACCGCTAAGATGACATTTGAGCGAAAGAGTTGGGTATCTAAGTGCATCTCGGATAGTTTATTTAAAGGAATAACGTCTTGTTGGTAAACCATATTTGAGTTATCATTCATTTGATACATTCCATAAATTCCGATGGCTCCCACAATTCCAACTGCCAAAGCAAGAAATAACATTAGTGTGGTTACATGAAACCGTAGTTTCCGATTGTGCAATTTTAAAACATTCATAGCTGCCCACCCCTCAGATTTCTCAATTTCCGGCTAAATTCTGTTTAAATACGTAACATTCAACACTGAAAACAGAAAATCCTGTATAGTTTGATCTACATATAGGAATTTTTTTAATCTCAGGGGTTATGGCCTTGAAAATCATTCCTTAGTCCAAGAATATTGGTATAATAGGTAGAAGGAGATGATCGTTTGTCGGAATTGAAGCGGACTGTTTGCCCTTATGATTGTCCTGATATGTGCAGCCTATTCGTTGAAATTGTGGGCGGTCAAGTAGTGAAGGTTACGGGTGATCGAGAGCATCCCTATACTCGAGGGACTTTATGCCCGAAAATGGTTCACTATGAACGAACGGTTCACTCTGCGCAAAGATTGACCCACCCTCTATTGCGTGTAGGAGAAAAAGGGGAGGGACAGTTTAAACCGATTACTTGGGATGATGCAATCCAACGCATTGTCGCTCAGTGGCAAAGAATTATTTCAAACTATCAACCGGAAGCTATCTTGCCTTATTCCTACGCGGGGACAATGGGTGTTGTCCAACGCAATTGCGGGGAGGGGTTTTTCCATCGCTTGGGAGCTTCTAGATTAGCCCGTACCATTTGTTCCTCGGCCAAGGGATATGGTTGGAATTCCATTATGGGAGATACACTAGCCCCACATCCAGATGAGGTAAGTAAAAGTGATTTGATTATCTTGTGGAGCACGAATGCCTTGGCGACAAACATTCATCTGTTACATAATGTAAAAGAAGCAAAAAAGCGTGGAGCCACCGTTTGGCTCGTGGATACTTATGAAACCCCCACTGCAAAAATTGCGGATAAGGTAGTATTAGTGAGGCCTGGAAGTGATGGTGCTTTAGCCCTTGGTATAATGCATATCCTAGTTCGTGAAGGCTGGATAGATCAAGCTTTTGTAGAGAAGCATGTCCAGGGTTTTGAACAGTTTAGGGATGCCGTATTGCCCGAGTATCCACCAAATAAAGTCCATCAGATCACCGGGATTGAAGTTAGTTTGCTCGAAGAATTGGCGCTTCATTACGGCAAAGCCCGTGCACCCTTTATTGCTCTGGGCTCAGGGCTTTCTCGCTATGGCAATGGGGCAATGACGGTCCGAACTGTTACCTGCTTACCTGCTCTTGTAGGAGCTTGGGCAAAGCCGGGCGGCGGGCTAATATCCAGTGTGTCTACCAAAGCTCTTCTAACGGGTCGAGTTACACACGAGGATTTCCTAAAAAAGCCAACCCGAATCGTGAACATGAATCAACTCGGTTATGCCCTGACAGAGTTATCCAAACCGCCGATTATGAGTTTATATGTCTACCACTCTAACCCAGCAGTCGTAGCCCCTGACCAAAACATGATTATCAAGGGACTAAGACGAGAGGATCTATTTACGGTCGTTCATGAACGATTTATGACGGATACTGCCCGCTATGCAGATATAGTCTTGCCTGCAACGAGTTCATTAGAACATCCGGATATCTATCGCTCCTATGGTCATTATGGCCTCCAGAGAACAGCGGCAGTAATCCCTCCAGTAGGCGAGGCGAAATCTAACTGGGACGTTTTTCAGATGCTCGCTCAAGGCATGGGTTTCGAAGAA
>JAJYAS010000536.1 GCA_021779415.1 Bacillota bacterium | reverse complement strand
GAAATAGTTGCCGAAACTCATGATTCTTGATCATCAAATTCAGTTCATTAAAGCTATTTTATCAATTTCGCAAAGTAGTTCTTTCTTCATTCCGCCCTCTCTTCTCCTCTGATTTTAGCAGATGCATCCATAATTAGATCGTTTAATACTGCTTCCACATCAATTGCCTCCTATAACCTGCTATTTGTCGAGAGCGATAAAGGACTGTTTTACACCGAATTCGTTGAATCGTGTTGTGTCTTGGACAGCAAATTAGGAGGAGCCTATTATAGGCTCCTCCTAATTTTGTTACATAGTTTGCGAAGAGTTAGGAGTGGACTTAGCCCGCGCGTTAGCACCCAATTCAGGTAGGAAGAGGCATACCACTCCCAATAATAAAAAGAATAAACTACATAAGCTAAATAAGAGGCTGAAGTTCGAGCCAGCCAACGGGGTGATGATAAACGCTGGAATAATGAAAGCACCTAGAAGTTGAAGTGTGGCGATCATTCCACCAGCAGTCCCAGCGTATGCAGGGCCTATTTCCGGTAGTAACATTGGGAAGGCCATGAGCAAGGGTGAGCTGATTCCCATGAGAATTCCGAGAACAAAGAGTGTTACCCACATGATCGCCCCAGTCGGTACAAGCCAAGAAGCGTACATGGCGATTGCTCCCAAAAGGCACACAGGGGCCAAGAAAGGCTTAATTTTGCCAACACGATCTGACATGACTGGGCCTACAATAGCGCCTAACATGGTTCCAATTGTGACAATTGAAGCCATTAATCCAGCAGTTACTGGGTCCACCCCACGTACAGAGTTCAATGCATTGGGGAGAAATCCACTAAAGGACATATTCGCGCCCATAAAAAACATCATTCCTAAGCCGACGAGCCAAACATTTTTGCTCTTAGCAACCACACCGATATACTTGCTCACTGGCATAATCGGCAGATCGGGTGCGCCTTCAGGCTTGGCCCTAATCAGTATCATCCAGGCGATCCACACCACGAGCATGAAAACACCTGCAGTGATGAAAGCACTTTTAGCCGAAGGAAACATCGCAGATGTTGCTAAAGCAACTGTTATGCCAGTGGCAGCGGAAGAAAAGTAAATTCCCATGGCAGTGCCCATTTTCTCCATAGGAAACCACGCTCCAAGTAACTTAGCCGCATTGGCATTTAGGAGCGCTGAACTGAGCCCCGCTAAAATCATCATAATAAACATTGTTGTAAAGTCTGTGGCGGCATAGCGAAAATACACTCCGACTACAGAAAAAGCAAACCCTACTGTGACCACTCGTTTCACTCCGAACCGATCTGCTAAGGAACCTGCTGCGAGGCTAAGTAGTACAGCTGGTAACATCGGTGCAGACATAATCAATGCAAACTGTGAAGAAGTAAGATGCAACTCAGGGATAATCTTAAAAGCCAGTGCTGCAACTTGAAACTGTGCTAGGCATCCGATAAACGTAGCCAACCACATGACACTGAGAATCACCCAACGGTACAACGATGGCTGTGAACTAACATTTGTGTTATTCATGATTATATTCCCCCTTGTAAGAGTAATTAAAAAATAATAATGTATTTTTAGAACAATTCTTTGCTCATTCTGTCGATCGCTTGAGTTGCTGACTCGTATACACCTGGGAATGAACTGAAATTCAAACCTTGGGTTATATTTGGAATAAAGTATAACTTTCCACAACTTCTACAAGCTCTTTCTACTTCTCTAGCAACGATTTCAGGTGTCCAAGCTGGAAAATCAACGACACCACTATCGATATCTCCCATGAACGTAATTTGTGTACCATATTTCTTAATAAGCTCAGGAGTGTTATTGGTCGTCATAACTCCCTGCCAGATATCTACTCCCATTTCGATCATATAGGGAACTAGGTTAGCAGCATAGGAATCACTGTGGTGCACGATCAGTTCGACACCATTATCTTTATAGTAACCGTATATCTTCTTATAAGCTGGTAAGAAGAACTCTTCAAACATGGCTGGAGAAATGAAGGAAGATTTTTGGCTACCCCAGTCGTCATGATGGAAAATGCAATCAGGGTGGAGACGATCGATCATTACTTTTGCATAGGCTAACTCATGTTCAGTAATATAATCAATCAGCTCATGCATGGCTTCAGGTTCTTCATATAGAGCCATTAGTGCATCTTCCATGCTCATAAGGTGATGCGTCATTTCGAATACACCTGGTGCAACAAACGCTGTTACGAATTCCTCGGTACGATCGACAGCATCGGCATGGGCTACAGCTGCAGACCAAGCTTCATCAGACGTTTGAACAACCGGGGATTTAACGTATTTTTTCCACTCAGTAATATCCTTCAATACCTTGTGTTCATCGTCATGCACAGGAAAACCTCCTAATTGACCTTCCGGCCAGCTGAAGGTAATCCCCCACTCATTTTTAACTGTCTGACCAGGTCCGGCCATCGTTCCAATCGGAGCTTCCATAATCAAATTCATAAACTCGTACTGATTGACAAATCGATCTGGATTTCCACCTTTAATTGTCTCCATTAGATTCTGTCTCTTCGTTAACATAAATTACGGCCTCCTTATTCTAATGCCTTAGTTTAGGCGTTTACTAATTCTTTAGCTTTGACAACGGCACTTCCTGCATCGGGAGCAAAACCATCCGCACCGACTTCTGCTGCGTATTCTTCTGTTACAGGCGCACCGCCGACGATGACCTTGAACCCTTGTAATCCACTGGCTTTAAGCGCTTTAATGGTTTCCTTCATCGCCGGCATTGTTGAAGTAAGAAGGCCTGAACAGGCTACTAAGGTTACATTTTCATTTTCTTTGATGGCGTTCACAAATTTTTCTGCAGAAACGTCCACGCCCAGGTCGACGATTTTAAATCCGGCACTTTCGATCATCATTGCGACGAGGTTTTTACCGATGTCATGAAGATCTCCTTCAACTGTACCGATAACGCATGTACCCAAAGAAGATGTGCTATTACCTGCCAGCAGAGGTTTAAGCACTTCGACACCCTTGGACATGGATTTAGCTGCCATCAGCATTTCAGGAACAAAAAGTTCGCCTGTGGAGAATTTGTCACCGACAACGCCCATTGATTCAATCATAGCCTCGAGAATATCCCCAGCTGCGCTTCCTTCATCCAAGGCTTCCTGTACCAAACCTGCAACGAGTTTCGCTTTTCCTGCCTCTACCTTAGCTTTTACTTCTGCGATTTTAGACATTATGAAATTCCTCCTTAATGATTATTGATGATTATTTTTTCTGACCAAATTTGTCTTCACGGTAGGCTCCGATGTATTCCATGCAGTATTCGTCTTCACCCTTGAGTGCTTCAGTAGCGTAGATCATACCCATCATATCTCTGTTTAACGGGTTGATGATTGCACTGTCCATTCCTGCGTTGATCGCCAAAACGATGAAGGCCTGATTGACGAGTTTTCTTGCCGGAAGATTAAAGGAAATATTGCTTGCTCCTCCTGTGACATGAATTTTCGGATACTGTGCTTTGATTTCTCTTATTACGTCTGTTACTGAGTTGATTCCGTCTTCCGAGGTGCAAAGCATTTGTACTAAGGGATCAATGTGCAAGCGGGAGGGATCAATATTATATTCTTTAGCTTTTTTCATGAGGGCAGCAAAAACTTCCATGCGTTTCTCAGCGTCCTGGGGAATTCCCGTGTCATCGTTTAAGAGGGCAGCACACTCCC
>JAJYAS010000014.1 GCA_021779415.1 Bacillota bacterium | reverse complement strand
TAAGAGTATATTTTTCCAGAAAATCTCCTGAAGAAAGGCCCAGGAAATTTTTCATCCGCAGGACATCGTAAGGAGTGAGAAAAATATTGATGTCCCTGCAGCATTTTTTAAAGCAATCCAGCCCATCATGGCAATGAAAATTAAACTCACTGTCTTCATCCAGGACTAAATCTCGGTGATCCATAAATTTGCCCCCTTTAGAAATTCCTTATTATTATAAATCATCTCCCGGGGATAAGATAGTTAAATAACTAGGTTAATCGTTGGTGCCCTAGTCGTATAATACACTCCCCCAGTAAAGCATGGACAGCCACCCTGGTGGGGTTAGCCCAGATATTGACCTAGATTATATTATTGTGTATACTGACAATTGTAAGCTCACGGTCATCAGGATCGATCGTTCGAATCCATCCATGCCTCCGTGAATTGATTCTAGCCGATGTGGCGGAACTGGCAGACGCACGGGACTTAAAATCCCGCGGGCTTAACAGCCCGTACCGGTTCAATTCCGGTCATCGGCACCATTTAAGTTTACAGCTCAGCTGGTTAGATTTACCCCTTGAATCTCGGAGTAGTTCGAGTCTTGGATCCTCTAAAACACACTAATAAACATGTTAAACTCGTCGAAGAAACTCGTTGACTAGATTCAATGGGTTATTTTTGTTTTAAAGACATAGAAATTATAGGTTTTTAAAAATAAGTCCATGACCGGGTTTCAGTTACCCTTCAAATATCTCAACGACTCTAGCAGGGGAACCCCCTGCCAATCACATGCGGCATTCCACATTTTTCTTGATTTCAGCAAATCAACTACCTGTATCAATGTCCTCAATGGAATTATCACATCCCAAACACTCATTTACCGTAATGAATTTATAGCCCTTATTATTAAACGATTCTATTATTTGATGAAGGATAGATCTTCCTTCGTAAGAATAAATCGGGTAACCGTCGGGAGACTTTGATATTCGAATATCCTCAAACTCAAGATAAGGATGATAGAAAAAACTAGCTAAAACGCCTGGTTTTATTGTTGCTATTTTATGGAGCATATTTTGCAAGTCACTTTTGCCGTCGACATAATCAAGAGGGGTTGGAACATAGATCGTTGTATTATCTTCATTTCTGCTGACGTTAATTTGGCCAGGTGTGGATGGGTAATGTTCGTAGAGTATGGCGAAGTTTTTCTCCAAGACTTTGCTTAGTTTAGATGAGATTGCATAATGAGGAACTTCAAAAAAACAGTAAGGAATATCTAATTTCTTTGCAGCTGCTATAGCCATATCTACTCTTCCTTGGGTATATTGAACCGTTCCAGGAATACCATCATTAGGATAAGAATTAAACTCAGAACCACCAACACTTTCCGAATTTCCATACTGATGAGTATATCCATGAAGCCCAATTAATCCGTTCTTCTCAATCATGTAATCAAGTGTATAAATTAAGTCAGCATTAAGCAAACTATTTTGTTGGGACGGATCATCATCGAGTTTTGAGGAAGGTCTTGGGTCAATGTATCTTGGAACCCAGGCAACATGGAACGGAATACTCTCAGAGTACAAATAGTCTGCAATTATTCTCAACTTTTCGAGTGCGTCAGGATAATTGTATAAATAACCGGGCGCAATATCCTCTAATCTAATGAGTACTGGTTTACCGAAAGTGGGTATCTGTTTCTTGACAGTTATTTCACGGTTATAGGAAAACGACAGAACTTTATTCTTAATATCCCAATCAGATTTCAAATTTAGCATCCTGCAAAAATCATACATAGATATGTAAACAAAATTACCAGAAATGATTATACTTTTCTTCAGTTTGACTTGTTGCCCGTTCTCACTGAAAGAATTATTGTTGATATCAATTGCTTCTATATTATGATTAATTTCAAAGGTGACTTTATTATCTATTTGTTCGATTTTACCGCCTGATTTATTGATTATTTCAGTAAGCGGTAAATAATATCTATTATTTACTATGTAGATTGGTAAAATGAGTGCTAAATTTTTACCCTCAAATTTTATTGAAACAGAATCCTCAGTCATATTTAAGCCTTTAAATACCCAAGCATTTAACATTATAGTATTCTTATACCCATCTACCACATTTGATTCTGGGGTTGAATAACCGTCAACAAACCCAATATACAAATAAGATACTTCTACATTACTGGTATCAATCTTATAGTTATTGTTCAATTCATTCTCATTACCATTATTGGTTCTAATTTTCCATGTTACTGATACTTGTTTTGTTGCCCCGTTATACTGTTTTGCTACAACAGTTGTAGGTAATGTAAATTCTTCATTTAATTTCAGAATAATACTTTTTGAATTATTTAAATACTGATCAATTGATTGTATTGAATCCTCCGTTAATGTACCATCTAAAAATTTTTCGACTAGATTGACCAATGCGTCGTTGATTACACCGCTTCCACCTAATACTATTAAACTTGGCATCTTACCAGTCTTATTTATATTTATTAAATAATTTAAAGTAGAAAGTGGAATATTGTCCGAATTGGAATTCATTAATATAATGGGATCACCATTTTTAGCAGCTAATGCACTTCCAGCTAAAGAATCAACAAAGCCATAACCAGTAGCAAGATAAACTGTAGATGGGTTCGGGTTAAAGGTTTTAGCAATAACTGCATTAGTGTCGAATCTGTCTTGTCCCGCTAGCCGTTGAACGCTAGACTGTGGCAGTATACCTTTGATTTCCGATTCAACATTATCTGAAATGACTCCTAATCCTCCAGTAATATATACTTTCGAAGGTTTTATTTCCGATAAGTAATCTTTCATTTCTTCTGGCAAAGCATTTTCAGTAGTCAACAGTATAGGCCAGCCTTTGTTGGCGGCAAAACTGGCAATACTTAGAGCATCGGGATACGATTCGCCGGAGGAAATTACTACAGTGGATACAAAGGAATTATTGAGTGATCTGGCCAACTGATAAGATGTATCATACCTATCATTGCCTGATAATCGAGTAATATTTTGAAACCCAAGATTGTTTAGTTTAGTTTCGAATTCACTCTCTATTACCCCTGTACCGCCAATAATATAAATCGTTCCAGTTGGATTAAGATGTTGTGTAATATAATTAAAAGCATCCTGCGAATCGTCAACAGTGGAATCTACCGAAAGAATTGGAGCATCTTTTTGGTGAGCAAGGACACTGGCAGATAAGGCATCAGCAAATCCAATTCCAGTAGAAAGGATAACGTTCTGAACTTCCCCTTGGTTATAATACTCAGATATGGCCTTGGCAGTTTCATACCTCGTTTGACCGGAAAGTCGGGTAGTGGTGTTAATTGTTGGCGAAATTGATGCTGCATTACTATCTCCTAAAGACCAATTTCCTACCATGACACTGGAGCAAATAATTAAGAAAATTGAGATAAATCTTCCTATTTTCATTAATGAGCCCCCTTGTTTATCACGTATCAATATCAATAATTATAGTACTCAACTGTGGCAATATATTACTAATTATTATTTTTTTATATATTACATAAGAAAGCAGATCGTTAAAATGAATTGAACACTCTGGTAGTTCCATCTTTCAAACCCTCAAAGCCATTAGAAATATACAGAACAATTATAAAAGTTAGGTTCCCATATTCAATCGATTTGTTGTTAATGTTACCTCAGAAGATTTATTAGGATAAAGATGAGACGAGAGACCTCTTACCACTTGCTTAAACCTCAAGAACTAACTAAAATATTCTCTAGGAGTTGAAGCATTTGATAAAGTATTATAACCGAAAAAATAAATCCTACGAAATAGAAAAGGTAGCTGGAGGAAAGGTCTTAAATTGGACCTACTCCTCCCCTATTGGCATGAATCTCATAGAAGCTATTATAAAGAAAAGACTGTGTTCAAGCCTCTATGGTTGGTATTTAGACAGAAGAATAAGTAAGAATAAGATTAATCCTTTTATCGCCAAATTCAACATAGATATGTCTGTTGCCGAAAAGAGAGTGAAGGATTTTTCGTCCTTTAATGAGTTCTTTTATCGGAAATTAAAGCCTAATGCACGTGCAATAGAGTCGGATAGCCATTCACTTATTTCATTTGGAGATGGGAAGCTTTTTGCTTATGATAAAATAGATTTGGATAGACTGGTTCAAGTCAAGGGCTTTACGTATAGCCTTAGAGAATTGATTAAAGATAATCGAGTCGCTGAGAAATATAGCAAAGGGACCTGCTTGATTTTAAGACTCTGCCCAACGGATTATCACCGCTATCATTTCATAGACAGCGGGACCTGTGAGGATACTGAAAAAATCGAAGGAGCTTACTACTCAGTCAATCCGGTTGCACTTGAAAAGATCGAAAAACTTTTTTGTGAAAACAAAAGAGAATGGAGCACCTTCCACTCAGATCACTTTGGTGATGTCTTATATGTAGAAGTAGGAGCAACCTGCGTCGGTTCAATTGTTCAAACCTATACTCCCAAGAAACGCGTTAATCGTGGAGATGAAAAGGGCTATTTCAAATTTGGGGGGTCCACAGTGATCCTATTCTTCGAGTCGGATAAAGTTAGAATTGACGAAGACATCGTTGAGCAAACCAAGCTAGGTTATGAAAGTTATGTGTTAATGGGAGAAAAAATCGGGAGAAACAGCGAGGTTTCCCCCGATGTTAAAAAGCTTAATTTCTTAAATGCCACCACTTTGAAATAGTTTCACTGGTTTTTATAGCATTGTTTCCTCTTACGGAACAATAACAAGTTCGAGAGGTCTTCCCTCATTTTTCGCAAAGCACGGAATTGATTTACAACTCAATTCCATTCATCGTCACCGTCCATTTACCGTCTATGCACTGTAATCCAAAGCCACTATCCCACGGTAAGTTTAAGTTCTTCTTTTATTAGGCTTAGATTTTTGATCGTCTTTGGTGTTCTAGTCTACAAACACAATGTTCTTTCCTCTGGGAGTGCCACCCTTACTATCGCGAAAAGTTCTTTGCTAGAACTCAGAGACGTTTTCGTAGAAAAAGGACGCCCATAGGCATCCTTTTTCATTCTTTGAAGTATACGAAATAATATGCTCCCAGTGAGCCAGCGGTACGCTTAACTCTACCCCAGTGTGGCGATCTATTCGAAGGGTGACTCTGATAAGCAGGAATAATCCGTCGGCTTTTCGTTAAATGTACCAAGTCACTGGGTCGCTATGTACCGTCCGGATTACATCGACCAATACAGGATACCAGACCTTTTATTGATACCCCACGAACAGGGAAATCAAGGAAATTTTTCTATATTAATTAATAGTCAAGGCACAACATCCAGTTGTACCTTTGTAATATACTTCTAAGGAAGCTCTTTTTTAAAGTAGACATAACTCATAATTTTGATGTTTAACTGACATAGCTTCCGCTCAGTTCAGATTGACAACCGTTTCCTCCACTTTCTTTAATGTCATAAAGCAAATGATCCACGCGATCGAAGAACTCGTGCAGTGGCTCCTCTCGATAAATAGCCATCCCCATACTCAAGGTTACTTCCGCACGATTAGGAAGGCACGCAAATGAATGTCGAATCCTTTTTACAATGTGCCGTGCTGCCTCCAAATCTGTTTCCGGCAATACAATGGCAAACTCATCCCCGCCAAAACGATATACACCATCGATAGAACGAACGGCGTCCTGGAAAATCTGTCCTGCTGAATACAATAACTCATTGCCTAAACGGTGTCCGTGGGAATCATTATAGTTTTTAAACCGATCTAAATCAATAAGAATTAACGTAAGAGGCCCATGGTTTCGCTGAGCGCGCTGTGTCTCAAGTCGTAGACGCTCCTGAAATGCTCTGTAGTTCCCAATTTTTGTTAGCTCATCAAGCGTTATGACACTCAACAACCTCCGACGTTCACAGGAAAGTTTCTGGATCACCAGAAAAAGGCCTATTGCAATCAAAGTCACACACATTATTCTCAGCCAGATATTCGTTATCCCCTGTATTAGAATTAAGATCACTGTAACAACTGTTCCAGAAAGCCATTGCCTCATTTTAAACCGCATATCCTTCAGCGTTGATTTATCATACATATGTGGCGCCTCCAAGCGATTTGACAGACACATTTGGCCTGTGTATTAAATATATCTAATACTCGACACTTCCATTCTAATAGGTTATTGATTTCGCTAAAGAATTCCAATTTCCTTCTTGATTCTTGTGAAATATTAGGTTTTTTTAGTTATCATTTACAATTATGAGATAGTGCTAAAAGGCCTATATCCACGCTGCTGAAACCATTCATTACGTCCTTGATTACTCCTGCCGATTCCAAGTTCAAATCCGAACCATAGGCTTTATATCTACCTGCCTTGAATGTTTCAATAAAGCTGTCGTTGAGCGTCACAACATCACTCAGTATCAACCTGCTGCTACCAAGACACCATCCTTCCATGTACCAAAATCCTTGCTCCCATTACTGTAATATAAGGTACCTTGACCATTCTGCTTCCCGTTTTTCCAATATCCTTCGTAAGAGTTACCCGACTCCCATTTAAAGACACCATATCCCTCACGCATTCCATCCACAAAGGCACCCTGGTAAAAACCGTTGGAATAGTATCTAGTTCCCTGACCAGTCATTTTGCCATTGGTAAATGCACCTTCATAGGAAGTCCCGTCTTTGAACTTTTTCTTCCCTTGGGTGTCATGAGCAAGGCCGTTGACGTAATTGCCTTCATATACGTCTTCATTTGGATATTGAAAAACTGCATAACCATTCTTTACGCCGGCCTTCCAAATGCCATCATAGTATCCGCCGGCTTTATATGTATACTTTCCACTGCCATCCCTCAAACTGTTAACCATTCCACCTTCATAGCGGTCACCGTTAGCATAGGAAACCACAGCCTTTCCGTTAACTTTATTATCAAGGAAATCGCCTACAGTCTTAGTTCCGTCAGCTCCAACAAGAGTTCCCTTTCCTTGAAACTTGTCATTTACAAAGTTCCCTTCATAATAGGCTCCATCTTTGTAGGTGACTTTATAAAACCCATTCTTTACCTGGGCTGTTGCAGCTTTTGGAGTTACTGAGGGGATTGCTGCGGGATTTACCGGTGAAGTTGTTGCTGGGGTTACTGCTGGCGTTGTTACTGGGGTTGTTACTGGCGTTACTGCTGGCGTTACTGCTGGCGTTACTGCTGGCGTTACTGCTGGCGTTACTGCTGGGGTTGTTGTTTTCTCATCCGGACTTAAAACGGCATAAACAAAGAAAAGTACAATTGCTGAACTTCCTATTATCAAAACTTTTTTTAGGGCGCTAAAGCTTTTAAATCTTTCGCGCATGTTCCCTCTACCAGCGTTTATCGTCGGCGTATCTTCCGCCTGTAACCCGCATGTCTGGCAAAACACTGAATCCTCCGGAAGTAATGTGCCACATTGTTTGCAATTCATCTCAATTCCCCTTTCATCGTTTCCTCATCTCTGTGCCAAGTGAAAAACCTCGCTGAGCGATATTTCTATTTTGTTGTCCCATCGGATGAAAATTCCATCGGTGGTAGCCATTTTAAAAAACTCTTTGTTTGAAAGCATTCCAAACCTCAGTGTCTGAAGCCGGCTTTCCATATTCAGCGTTACACTGCTTCCATTGTCCAAAAACACCTCCAAGCGATAGTCATCTTTTGGTAAAACATCTTTTATATTGCTCATCCATACACCTCCGAAGAATAAAATCCACCATACAACAATTGTATAGTGGATTTTAATGTGTTTATATCACCCAGCGGGTGATCTTTTATCTCAATTTTGGGATTTTTTATCTCAATTTTGGGATTTTTTATCTAAAGAAGGCTTCACCGGATTGAAGGATATTGATAAAATTGTTAATAATGTTCCCACCTCAGTGCTGAGAATAACATTTTCCCCGTCTTGACTTCAATTAAACCCCTTGGAGTTAGGCGTAAGCCTGGCAAAAAGTCGCAAACCAAAAACAGCAGACTGTAAAGAAATTCATTATATGGATAACCATCGCTGTTTGCTTCAAACTCTAAACGTTTGACCAACTCGGCAACGTCTTTAAAGGTGCGTCCGCTCATCATACCACCAATCTCGAGGGGCAGTTCAAAGACAGGACTGCCATTCCTGATTAGAGTTATTCCACCTCCCATTCTCACCACCAGGGCAGCTGCCTTGGCCATTGCCGAACGGTTTTCCCCCACAACCAGAAGGTGGCATGAAGTGTTATAGGTAGTCGCCAAAGCCTCTATATTACCCAGGCCTTTCACAAATCCTAGTGAACGCCATTGTCCTTCTCTATCCAGCAATGCGCAATATAGAAGGTCTGGATCTTTCTCTAGAAATCCGTCGCGAGAGTGTATGGTTCGCCTGACCTCTTTGGTAATCACAGTGGATATAAGTTCAATAATCGGAAATTCCACGGGGGTTTCTGCCGGAATCCCATAAAGGCTTGGTGCTGAAACCTCATCTTCTTTTAACCCAAATGGATGCAACCCAAATTCCGTCCAGGGAGATACCGGTAACTGACCCAATAGACGTCCTCCTTCAGATACAATCTGTCCCCCTGCCAGGACCAAATCGGGTCGGAATTTTTCCAGATCAGGTAGCAATAAGATGTCAGCCCGTCGCCCTGGGGCCAAGCCACCCTTTTCCTTGTCCAGGCCAAGGTAGGTTGCTGGATTTAGTGTTGCCATCCGGAGCGCCCGTACCGGGTCCATTCCAGACTTAACCGCCATACGTAACATTCCATCTAAAAAACCAAAATCGGTTGTGAAGCTTGGGGAAGATCCATCAGTAGTCAAAATCATTCTACTGCTATCCAACCCCCTTACGGTTATAGCCCTGAGTAGTTCCGGCAAATCCTGCCGAAGGGAACTGTGGCGAAGCATAACCCAAAAACCTAGGCGCAAGCGATGAGCCACTTCTTCAGCCGTGATGGCTTCGTGACACGAATCTACTATTGGCGCCAGGGCATTTAACCGTTCATAGGAGCAACCTGCAGTATGTCCATCTATACGCAGACCCAGTTCCCTGGCCTCTACCACCAGCTCTAACAGGGTCTGATCGCCCTCTGCCAGGGCCGGCCAGCGTGTGACTTCTGAAACCGCAAGCACTTTTGGTAAAGAAAAGAGCCTTTTTAGAGTCTCCTTTGTAAATAGACTAAACTCCTCAACTGTGCGCGATTGAGGAACAATACGAACTGCCCAGTAAAGATCCAAGGGAAAGCTTTTCGTCCATTTTATCAACTTGGTTACTCCATTTTCACCACCGATTAGAAAGAAAACAAGATTATCATACACCAAGGTGGTTGTCCCCATCGGTAGCACAGCGGCCGCAAGACTGACCGGATTGTATATCACCCATGGGTGGGCATGGCTTTCTATGTAACCAGGGCTGAGGTAATAACCATCAGCCTTAATTAGGCGGGTATCAGAACCTACCATTGAACGGCTACCTCCTATATAGGCCACTCGCCCCCGGCTAACGGCAATGTTGGCTGGGTAGATTTCTCCACTATAAACATTAATCAACTTTCCGCCTTCAACATAAAGGTCGGCTTCCCGCCGACCCTGGGCGACTTCAATCAAGCATTTGAGTTCCTCTGCAGAAAGCGTCAACTAACTCACTCCTCTATTTAGCAGCCTATTGCTCGATTCAAACCTTTTATGTACGTTTGAAACTCAAACGTACATCTTTAATATTCCACATTTTACTTAAATCACCTTTAATAATTGGAGTATTAAGTTAAATAACAAAAAGCCACAGATTGTCCATCTGATAATAATTTCAGTGGGCACGGCCCGATCTTTTGGAGTATATAATATCTTTGCAAATTCCTTTTCTAAAAAAAATAAATCACTACTTCTTCCTTGAGATTTCGACCATTCTCCGTTAAATGTGGATGAAATAGCGCCTGTCATTCATGGCATAAACTTTTATAAAAAATGCGTGCTCTCTTACACATTTGGCTTATCAACAAATAGTAAATCATATACTTTTCTATACAATTGAAAAAGCACCTTCAATAGAAGATGCCTCATGCCTCTTGAGCCGAATTACATGTTTTCTACAAATTGTATACTAACACCGTTGGGATCTTTAACATGAAAAAACTTAATATGAGGATTAGGTTGGAAAGGCCCACTTTCTACTTCTAGCCCTTTTTCTTTTATAACCTTGATCATTTCGTCAACTGACTCAACTTCAAAGCCTAAAGAAATGCCCTCAGCCTTGCCAGTTGCTTTATGGTTTGGATTACAAACAAGTTCGACTTTTGTTTCTCCCTCACCTAAAAAAGAAATTTCTACTCCTGCCCCTGCCTCAAATCTCCTACTAACAGAAAGCCCCACAATCTCTTGATAGAACTTTAAAGAGTCATCCATATTCTCAACCGTAATCGTGCACCAGCAAAAGTTCATATTTCCACTCCCTAATATAGATTTAATTTCGCTTGAATATATCACATTTCATATTTAACAACAACTGGAAATTCTTAAATTCATTATTATCTGAGAACCCATATTAAATCCGGGTTCTCATTAACAGCCATGATGGTGATAGTCGCATAAGTGCAGAACTATTTTTCGTAAAATTTTCTTAGTGTTACTTTACGATTTGCCCATCTCCGTAGATCATATATTTAATCGTGGTTAGCTCCCTTAAACCCATCGGCCCACGAGCATGCAACTTTTGAGTGCTGATTCCGATTTCTGCCCCAAAGCCAAACCTTCCCCCGTCCGTAAAACGCGTGGAAGCATTGACATAGACCGCTGCAGCATCGATTTCGCGTAAAAATCGTTGAGCCCTAGAGTAATTTTCAGTGATGATGGTTTCTGAATGCTTGGTACTGTATTTATATATATGGTCAAGCGCTTCATCAAGATTGGCTACGACCTTAACACTTAAAATTAGGTCGAGATGTTCCGCTACCCAATCCTCTTCCGTGGCGGGAAGTGCATACGGTATGATGGCACAAGTTTTTGGACATCCCTTTATTTCGACATGGTGATTTTGTAGCTCTTGCCCCATGCGTGGGAGGAAGTCTTCGGCAATCGCCTCATCTACCAGAAGGGTTTCCAATGCGTTGCAAACGCCGGGGTTTTGAGTCTTGGCATTAATTACAATGGGAATTGCTTTTTCGTAATCTGCATCCCTATCCACGTAAGCATGACACATGCCTGTTCCTGTCTCAATCACCGGTACTGTGGCATTATGCACGACAGTTTGGATCAACCCTGCGCCCCCTCTAGGAATAATTACATCGACATAGTCATTTAGACGCATCAATTGTTGAACCCATTCCCGATTGGTCTCCGTGATCAGTTGGATACATCCAGACGGCAATCCGCTCGCTTCAGCGGCTTTGGCTATCACTCTTCCTAGAACTTTGTTACTCTCTAGGGCTTCAGAGCCCCCTCGGAGGATCACAGCATTACCAGATTTCAGACATAACGCCGCTGCATCAACCGTCACGTTCGGCCTTGCTTCATATATCATTGCGACAACCCCTAGAGGAACGCGGGTTTGTTGGATACGAAGTCCATTAGGTCGAGTCCATACCTCCCCTTCTCCGACTGGATCACGTAAAGCGACCACTTCTTGAAGTGCTTTACTTATTTGCGAGATACCCTCAGAGGTCAGTCTTAAACGATTGACTAGACTTTTCTTGATTCCTTTTTCTTCAGCCGCTTGAACATCGAGTCGATTGGCCGTTAGGATTTCCTGTTCATTTTTCAGGAGAGCGTCTGACATAGCGAGTAGTGCGTTATTTTTAGACTCTGTACTCGCAAAGGCTAACTGACGTGCAGCCTGCTTGGCCTTACGCCCAATTGTGATTAATTCCTGGTGAACCATTTTCAAGGCCTCCTTTTCTTTATTTCCAAAATACTACCCTTAGCACCTCTGAATTTCTGAGCAGAGTAATCCTACTCATTTTTACTTAACTATTTTAAGCAAGTAATCAAAATATCTCGAGCTACTTCCCGTTCCTCTTGCGCCACAAATCCAAAGCGTTTATATAATCCAACGTTCTTATCATGCGTCGACCATAAGGGTCATATTATCTCGATGCACCACTTCTTGACCGTCAAAATCCGAAATGATCTGATGCATCTTCTCGGAATGCAACCCTTTCACCTGCTGAACCTCGTCACTGCTCAGTTCAACAACCCCCCTGGCAATTTCTTCTCCCTGCAGGTTCGTTATACGCACAATTTCTTTACGTTCCCAAGTCCCCTCAGTCCCTATAATTCCTTTGGCGAGCAAACTTTTTCCTTCGTCTATCAGAGCCTTAGCTGCACCATCATCGACTAGGATACTTCCTTCAGATAAACCTGCATAAGCAATCCAACGTTTCCGACCCACCAAACGATGCTTTACTGGTTCAAAATAAGTTCCTATCGGACTTTGTCCTTCCGTAAGGTCTAGGAGCTCTCTGATTCGGGAAAAGTTCAACAGGAGCATTCCAATGCCAAAGCGTGTCGAAATTTTAGCCGCCCTGAGTTTTGTAACCATACCGCCGGTACCCAAGATCGTTCCTGCCCCACCTGCCATGCTTTCCACTGCACCTACATCTGTCACTTCTTTAATGAGCTCTGCTGCTGAATTGTTTTTCGGATTAGCCGTATACAACCCATCAACATCCGTGAGAATGACTAACAAGTCTGAGTGAACGAGCCCAGCAACTAGGGCGGATAAACTGTCATTATCCCCAAAACAGAGTTCTTCCACCGCCACAGTGTCATTTTCATTAATAATAGGCACAACTTGTAAACGTAATAATTTGTCTAGGGTATTTTGAGCGTTATGATAGCGAGACGCTTCTGCTAGATCAATTCGAGAAAGAAGAATTTGGGCACCTACCAAGCCATGTCGCTCAAAATTCCGGGCATACCTTTCAATAAGCACCCCCTGTCCAACAGCCGACACCGCTTGTTTACCAGCCAGATCCTTGGGACGTGCAGGAAGGCCTAGTTGTCCCATCCCAGCAGCCACCGCACCGGAGGTGACTAAAATGCACTCGACTCCTTTTTGTTTTAAGGCTGCAATCACAGCAACGATTTCAGAAATGGCTTGATCATCCAACCCCCCTTCAGGATGATTCAAACTGCTGCTTCCTATTTTTATTACGACTCGCCGAACCTCAAGTGCTGTCACTTCGAATACTCTCCTTCCATGTCTTCGGCACGCTGAGCACAGGCTTGAACCGCCTTCATGACGATTTGGGGAAATTTCTCTTCCCTAAAAACACTTAGTGCAGCATAGGTCGTTCCATTAGGGGATGTTACTTCCTCGCGCAATCTTCCCGGAGATTTTCCACTTTCCGTCAGCATCTTACCTGCACCCACTAAAGTTTCGCGAGCCAACCTCTCTGCTTCCACTTCACTTAATCCTAATTGAACCCCCGCCTGAATCAAACTTTCGGCGAAAAGATAGAAATAGGCCGGCCCACTTCCACTTAAGGCAATTAAAGCATTCATTTTTCCTTCCGGAATCCACAGAGTCTGACCAATAGACGAGAAAATACGTTCCGCAATCATGGCCTGCTCTTCAAGGACGTTTTCCCCGCGCACCAACCCCGTCATAGAGTGCAAAACCGCCGTCGAAGTATTCGGCATGGCCCGAACCACCGCAACACCCGGAAGGTGCTTACTAAAGACCTCCATAGGAATACCCGCTGCCACACTGATAATCAACTTATCCGACAAACTATAATTCTTTAGAGTTTTCAAGACGTCCTGAACATCTTTCGGTTTTACCGCAATGATCAAAACACTAGAAGCATCCACAAGTTCCTGCATCTGGGTAGCCATAATACTATACGTGCCAACTAAGCGTTGAATCCGTTCGTGATTCGTGCGATTCGTAACCCGAATCTGGCGATCTGAATCCGTTTTGCGCAGCCCACCGATAACGGCCTCTGCCAAATTTCCCCCACCAATAAAACCAATACTCTGGTTCATAAACAACACCCTTTCTAATCTAAAAAAGGCCTCTTTCATCCCTTATTAAGGGACGAAAGAAGCCTTCCGCGGTACCACCTTTATTGCTTACGCCAACTTTAAGTTACTGGATGAATCCAATAACCTTCCGTTTAACGGTGGAAACCGTCCGATTCTTCATCAGAGCATCACGACTGGGCTTCCAATATCGTGTGTGGAAAAACTTTCAGCGTTTGCTTTTCTCTCTAAACATCACCGATTATTGTACTGGGTCGATCTTATGCTTTATGCATTATAAACTTTATTATACTGTATCCTATTCTTCCATAAAGTTCAAGGTTCTATACAAGAATTGTAATTCTCTATTTCAGCGCCTCAACAACAGCATTTCCCATTTCTCGAGTTCCTAATACTTTTTCCCCTGACTTAGCTAAATCAGGAGTGCGATATCCCTCTTGCAGTACTCGCTCGACTGCTCTCTCAATCTTTTGCGCCTCTTCTTCTAAACCAAACGAATAGCGCAACATTAAGGCTCCGGAGAGAATCGTAGCTAAAGGATTAGCAAGATTTTTACCTGCAATATCTGGTGCCGAACCATGGGCTGGCTCATAGAGCCCTTTCTTCCCGTTTAAGCTGGCTGAAGAGATCATGCCAATAGAGCCCATGAGCATTGATGCTAAGTCTGTCAGAATGTCTCCAAACATATTCTCCGTTACGATCACATCAAATTGAGCCGGCCAACGGACTAATTGCATTGCTGCATTATCCACATACATATGCGTTAATTCTACTTCGGGGTATTTTTTAGCGATTTCCACAGTTATTTCACGCCAAAAACGGGACGATTCTAGCACATTCGCCTTGTCCACAGAACAAAGTTTTCCACGCCTTTTGGCAGCCATTTGAAAGCCCATTTCTACAATACGCTCAATCTCTTCCTCGGAATAAACCAAGGTGTCGAACGCGCTTTTGGGATTTGTCCCTCTCCCTTTCTCACCGAAGTAGAGGCCACCCGTCAGTTCACGTAAAACGACGAGATCGACATTCTCCACCACTTCAGCTCGCAATGTAGAAGATTCCACCAACATGGGGAGCATTTTTACGGGGCGTATATTGGCATAGAGGCTCAGCGCTTTTCTAATCGCCAGAAGGCCACCCAATTCAGGACGTTGTGGTGCCGGTAGTGTGTCCCACTTGGGACCGCCGACCGAACCTAATAATATAGCATCGGCTGCTTGGGCAGCAGCAAGAGTTTCATCAGGCAATGCTTTGCCTGCTTCGTCAATAGCAGCTCCCCCGATTAACCCGTACTCAAAGTTCAGGTTGGTCGAACTGTCTTTTAAGACCGCTTCCAAAACCTTAACCGCTTCCGGTGTGATTTCTTTGCCTATTCCATCTCCCGGTAACACTAAAACATTAGGCATTCTTTTTTCTCCCTTCCACGTAAGGAATAAGTCCACCCGCGCGAATCAGATCCTGCATAAAGGGAGGAAAAGTGCGAGCCTGAAAGTTAGTA
>JAJYAS010000535.1 GCA_021779415.1 Bacillota bacterium | reverse complement strand
GCGCTTAGCGATATTGACTTTTTCATCTTCTGTATACCCACTGAGAGTAATAACTTCCATCCGATCTAAAAGCGGACGGGGTATCGTGTGCAACGTATTTGCCGTCAACACAAAAAGCGTTTGAGATAAGTCAAACGGAACTTCTAAATAATGATCCGTAAAGGTGCTATTTTGCTCTGGATCTAGGACTTCTAAGAGGGCTGAAGCCGGGTCTCCACGAAAATCCGAGGTCATCTTATCGATCTCATCCAAGAGGAACACTGAATTCCGTGTTCCAGCCGTTCGAACTCCCTGAATAATCCGGCCTGGTAACGCCCCAATATAGGTGCGACGATGTCCCCTAATTTCAGCCTCATCCCGTAGCCCACCCAAGGACATGCGCACGAATTTGCGCTCTAAGGCCCTGGAAATAGATTTAGCTAAAGAGGTCTTGCCAACACCCGGAGGGCCCACTAGGCACAAAATTGGGCTTTTCATTTTGGGCGTCAGCTTACGGATAGCCAAAAATTCCAGAATCCGTTCCTTAATTTTTTCTAATCCGTAGTGATCCTCATTTAAGATATCTTCGGCTTTTTTCAAATCAATTTTGTCCTTAGAGGATTTTGTCCAAGGAAGGACCAAAAGCCAATCCAGATAAGTACGAACTACGGTACCTTCTGCCGAGGAAGGAGGCATTTTCTCTAAACGCTCAATTTCCTTAAGTGCTTTTTGCTCTACCTCTTTGGGACATTTGGCCTTGGCAACTTTCTCACGGTATTCCTCCGCCTCAGCCAGTCGCTCATCCTTATCTCCGAGTTCCTTCTGGATCGCCTTCATCTGTTCGCGCAGATAGTATTCTTTTTGAGCCTTATCCATTTGTTTACGCACTCGTTGTCCAATGCGTCGTTCCAATTCTAAAATCTCAATCTCGCGCATGATCAGTTCTGTTAAGCGTTCCAAACGCAGATTAACTTCCATGGCTTCTAAAATAATTTGCTTGTCAGGCACCTTAAGGTTTAAGTGAGATGCCACGATATCTGCCAATTGCCCTGGTTCCTCTACTGCCAATACCGTTCCCAAGGTTTCTAAAGGTACTCGTTTCCCAAGTTTGGCGTAATCTTCAAATTGATGCGTCATACTCCGAATTAAGGTCTCTATTTCCGGTGTAAGCGGCATTTTTTCCTCGGGCAACTCCTCTATGCGCACCTTGAAATACGGTTCTTCCTCCAAGAATTCAAGTACCCTGCCTCGCGAAATTCCTTCAACTAGAACACGCATAGTACCGCCCGGCAGCTTAAGGAGTTGCTTAATTTCAGCAACCGTACCCATCGTGTAGAGATCGCTCGGATTGGGTGAATCAATTTCCGTTTCTTTTTGTGACGTCAAAAGAATAATGCGATCACCAAGCATAGCCTCCTCAATGGCAGCCATGGAACGTTCTCTACCGACATCCAAATGAATCACCATATAGGGAAAAACTAAGATCCCCCGCAATGGGAGTAAGGGTAATTCACGTTCTTTGATCAATTAATATCCCCCCTATAAAAAACTATCCTATTAATAACCTAGTAAAAAAAGACACACTAGAACTAGTGTGTCAGATATATCTTAAACTATTCTAACATGTTTTGCCCCGTTCAGGCAAATTCGCCACCGCGTTGGGGACGACTTTGTTGACTCCAAAGTCCAAGCGACTTAAGACCTCTTCAAGCGGAGGACGAAGCTCAACTTTCTCAAGTTTAATTTCCGCAGCCATAGCCAGATCTAAAACTTGAGTAAGCTCTTCGACCGGAATAATCTCGATCTCCCCGCTTAACTCCACAAAGCGTTCCTGCCAGTTTTCTTTAGGAATTAGAACTCGCTTGCACCCGGCCTGCTTGGCCGCTTCAATCTTGGCCGCAACGCCACCCACCGGTTTAACCCGTCCACGAATGGAGAGCTCCCCTGTCATAGCAAGATAATTATCGACCTTTTGCTGACGAATGGCAGAAATTGTTGCCGTCGCAATGGCAATTCCGGCAGAGGGTCCATCAATTGGAACGCCACCTGGAAAGTTAACGTGAATATCATAATTCCTCGGTTCAATCCCCATTTGCCGTCTCAAGACCGTCAGGACATTTTCCACTGAACTACGGGCCATGCTCTTACGACGAGTTTTCTTGCCGTCATTTCCTTGTTCCTCTTCCTCAACAATTCCCGTTACTAAGAGTACCCCTGCGCCTGGATCAACAGGAAGAGCGGTCACTTCCAACTCCAGCAACATCCCCATATTGGGTCCGTAAACTGCAAGACCATTGACGACTCCAACGCTAGCTTCAGTCGGCACCTTTCTATCCGGTCGAGGCGCGTATTGCCCCGTTGTCACGACCCATTCCATAATTCCAACGTCGACCCCTGCTGTTTGATCCGTCAAAGCGACACCCGCGGCCAATTGTACCATATTGACAGCTTCTCGGCCGTTAGAAGCAAATTGTTTGATGACATCAAGTGCTGCTGGGGTAAACGGCATTTCCATCTTGGCCGCAGCCACACGAGCGATCTCCGTAATTTCATCGGGGAGCAAACCACGGAAATAAACCTCCATACAGCGTGAACGAATTGCCGGCGGGATTTGTTCCGGACTGCGTGTCGTCGCCCCGACAAGACGAAAATCTGCTGGCAGACCGTTTTGAAAAATATCGTGGATATGTTGTGGAATATTGGGATCTTCCGAGCTATAATAAGCACTTTCGAGAATCACTTTGCGGTCCTCTAAGACTTTTAAAAGTTTGTTGATCTGAATTGGGTGGAGTTCCCCAATTTCATCGATAAATAAAATTCCACCGTGCGCTTTAGTGACCGCCCCTTGTTTGGGCTGTGGAATTCCTGCCATCCCCATGGCTCCAGCTCCTTGGTAAATTGGATCATGCACCGAACCAATCAGTGGGTCAGCAATCCCCCGTTCATCAAACCGCGCTGTCGTTCCGTCGATTTCCGTAAAATGAGCGTTCTCCTTAAAGGGAGAAAGAGGATTGATCTTCGCTTCTTCTAGGATTAAGCGGGCTGCCGCTGTTTTGCCCACACCAGGACTGCCATAAATCAAGACATGTTGTGGGTTAGGTCCACATAAAGCTGCTCGTAAGGCTTTGATTCCCTCTTTTTGCCCGATAATCTCAGAAAAATGTACCGGACGAGTTCTTTCAGACAAAGGGGTGGTTAAGGCAATCTTACGCATTTTCTGTAACTTTTCGAGTTCCTTCCTCGACTCTCGTTCAACTGAGACCTTATTTCCCTGTTGCGACTTGAGCATCCCCCAAAAATATAGTCCAATGACAACAGCAAACACCAACTGAACGACCATAACTATTCCGTTGAGTCCATTCATGCACTCATTTCCTCCCTGTAACAATCTTTCTTGTGTTAGTATTGCCACAAGGTGAAAATTAAAACATGAGTTATGCCTCGCCTAGGAAACTCACCACCATACCACGTCAAAAACACCGGCGCAGCTTTACGCCACTCCGGTGTTTCATACTCTTCATTCGACCTCGATTACGCAGATTCTTCCTTCTTGCCTTTTTTGACCTTATCAGCCATAACGAGAAGAGGCTCCTCTTTCTTCAAGACCACGTCTTGGGTGATGACGCATTTCGTAACATCATTGCGTGAAGGCAAATCATACATCACGTTGAGTGTAAGTTCCTCCACAATGGCCCTTAAGCCCCGTGCCCCAGTATTTCGACGAATCGCTTCC
>JAJYAS010000534.1 GCA_021779415.1 Bacillota bacterium | reverse complement strand
ATTAGGGTTATGGACCCCCGTTAAACTAAGTGATTTTTTAAACGCTTCTCGAAACGCGACGTTGGGTATGATCAAATTCGAGGTTTGCAAACCAGCCAAATTGAATGTCTTACTAGGGGCGGTACAAACAATCGATTGATTAGCCAACTCTGGTGATAGGGAAGCAAAGGGAATATGATGGTAATCCTTATATATGAGATCCCCGTGAATTTCATCAGAGATTACTATGACATCATGGGCCAGGCAGAGCCGCCCTAAGCGTTCAAGCTCATCTCGCTGCCATACCCGCCCAACCGGGTTGTGCGGATTGCAAAGAATCATCATCTTGACACCGCTTGAAAATTTCTCCTCCAAGTCCGCAAAGTCCATAGTGTATCGACCATTTTCTAATCTAAGTTGACTGTTAACTACTTCACGTCCGTGATTCCGTATTACATGAAAAAAGGGAGGATAAACCGGAGATTGAATGAGGATTTTATCGCCTAGTTGAGTTAAACTACGCACCAATTCATTTAGGGCGGGCACAACTCCAGGACTGAACGTAATCCAGTCACGTTGGATTTTCCAGCCATGGCGCTTATCGATCCAATCTTCGAGTGCCTTGTAGTATCCAGCCTTGCCTTCCGAATAACCATATATTCCGTGCTGCGCTCGTTTCACCAAGGCCTCGACAACCTCTTCTGGAGCTTTGAAGTCCATATCAGCGACCCAGAGAGGCAAAACCTCTTCGCGGCCAAACGTTCGCTGGTTAAAATCCCATTTTATAGAATTAGTATGGTGTCGATCCGTTATCCGGTCAAAGTCGTAGTTCATAAAATCAAACCTCTCCGTATAGTATTTCAACGAATAACACGCAAAGCTTAACATTCTAATGATATAACGAAGATGATAATGCGTCTATGAGGTGTTATGAATTTTTAACAAATTGATTAATATATATAGTTCATAACTAACCTTAATACATGTTCGAAATAGGGTGAAAACATGTCTCGGAACAAACGAGAGAAGAATTGGTCTAACATCGTGGTCACCACTTCAACAGCGATTTTTGCCATCGTTTCGATCATTACGGTGTTTATTTCTGTGACCTCATGGCAAGCACAGCGTGAAGCGGCACGTCCTTATTTTACCTTTAAAGATTCTCCTGCAGTTCATCTTAATGGGGACATAAGTTTTGAATTTAAATTTAGTAATGTTGGAACTCATCCTGCAAGTAGTCTCTCAAGTAAAACCTTAGTTTTTGATCAAAATTTATTACAGAAACCCATTTTCGTAGACGACTTCACCGTAATTAATGATATTCCAAGAGATACCACCACAAGTTTGCTCCTTAACCTTGACGACAAAGACATTTGCCAACGATCCGATCTCAATTCACAGTTTGTAATCATAAATCTTAGTTATACTGATCCCATTATTCGTAAATCATACACTCAAGCTATTTACCTCAAATGGGCTGGAATCATTGCTAATAATCCTCAACCGTTTGTTCACGTAGAAGCTAGTGAAAAATCAGGTATTATAAACTACTTAAAATCAAATCACTTTCTTGAGTAAAACAAGAGAGTTTGCAGCTTCGGCCCGGTTTATCTTTTTCTAGATTTGCTTAGGTTTCAATAGTCGTGCCCTCGTAATACTCTTCTCACCGTATTTTTCTTTAACAAAATCAAGGACCTTACTGAGAGTTTCATGATCCATTTGGGGCTCCTCAAACAGAGATAATTGATCTTCTATCTGATCTGTCAGATTATGTAGGGTTACACCAATTAACCTTAGTGGTTGTTTAAGTGATACCTCCTGTAACAACGTACAGGCCTCTTGGTAAATCACGTTGTCAAGATTAGTGGCTCGTGATAAAGTCCGAGAACGAGACACTGTGCGAAAATCGTCATAACGAACTTTTAAAGTGATCGTTTTGCCTTTAAAGTCCTCTTTACGTAAACTTCGACCGACATCAATAGCCTGCGTTAACAAAGCCGTCTTCAGCACCTCAAGATCAGCTACATCTGTGGCAAACGTAGTTTCACGACCAATAGATTTCACCATCCTATCACTTTCCACAGGCCGATCATCAATCCCCTGCGCCAACTGAAAAAGCTGATTTCCCGAAACTCCAAAAAGCCGTGTCAAATAACCCTGCTCCAGGTTTCGCAAGTCTCTAATCGTTTTGATATTAAAATCGTGCAACTGCTCCGCGGTTTTTTTGCCGACTCCCCAAATCCTTTCCACCGACAGTGGATCAAGAAATTCCTGAATCCTATCCGGTGGAACAATGACAAAACCGTTCGGTTTTCGCAAGTCTGAGGCAAGCTTAGCTAAAAATTTGTTGCAGGCCAAGCCAACTGAAGCCGTCAAGTTCAATTCTTGCTGGATGCGTCTTTTAATCGTTAAGGCAATGGTATTCGCAGGACCAAATAAGCTCGTAGAACCCGTAACGTCCAAGAAAGCCTCATCTAAGGATAGCGGCTCTACCATGGGCGTATAAGCTAAAAATATCTCCCGTATTTGCAACGATACTTCCCGATACTTTCGGCCATTCACTGGTAAAAAAGTCGCCTGAGGACAGCGTCGGAGAGCCTCCGCCAAAGGCATTGCCGAGTGAATCCCGAATTTGCGTGCTTCATATGAAGCAGCGGAAACTACTCCCCTGCTATTGGGACTGCCCCCGACCACAACCGGTTTACCCAGTAAGGAAGGATCGTCCCGTTGCTCTACTGAGGCGTAGAAGGCGTCCATATCGACATGTAATATTTTACGTAAGTTTGTCCAACTATCCATTTTCTCTAGCTCCCGAATCGTCAGATAACAGATAAAGTCTTTTTAAATCTAATCGTTCATTAACTTTAATACGCCCTCATCGAGATCGTACTTGGCGCCTATAACTCTAACTTGTTTCATTGCTACACCCTCTTTAATAATTGGGCTTTGAGCAATATCAATAAGTGCGTTCTTAATATTCAAATCGGCACTCTTTTCTATTAAATCTTTGCCAGTTGCTTTCGTAGCCCTAGCCTCATTGACTGCAGGTTTGATTTTCTCGATAATAGCAGCAATACTGCCATGAGCTTCTCCTCCCTGCACAGCAGTTGTGACAGCACCACATTCCTCGTGGCCTAGCACTACAACTAAAGGAACCTTAAGATGTTCAACGGCATACTCTATGCTTCCCATTTCGACAGGAGTAACGACATTCCCTGCAACACGGACGACAAATAAGTCACCTAGGGCTTGATCAAACAGAAGTTCGGGTGGAACCCTCGAATCTGAGCAGCTGACAATGACGGCAAACGGGTGTTGTCCGTTCTTCATTAACTCGCTTCGTCTCGTGGAACTGAAGTCCTTGCTCAAAGGCTTACCAGAAGTAAAACGCTGGTTCCCATCAATAAGGAGTTGTTGAGCCACCTCAGGTGAGGAAATTACTTCCGTTCTATTGTGGATTGGAGCAGCTAGTACTTGTTGAATGGGTGGTCTCTCCATGTCAACAGCTTGTTTATCGATCATGGGTGAGGCCTGACTTCCACAACCACTGAGGAGCATTGCTATACTAAATGACGTCGCACCGATATAGAGTAATAGTCTTTTCATTGAAACTCTCCTTACATTATAGTTTTCGGACTCAATTCCAGTCCTATATCCAGTTTGCCGGAATAATGAGTATTTTAGTCTTACCCCCTAAAGCAGCTGTTTCCTGATAAATGAACATAAAGAAAACTCG
>JAJYAS010000533.1 GCA_021779415.1 Bacillota bacterium | reverse complement strand
GACTACTATCAGACTGCAGTCGTGGTTGCCGAAAACTTTGAAGCTGATGCTAGCAAAATTTTCTTTGCCACGGGCAGAGATTTTCCAGATGCTTTAGCGGGCTCAGCGCTAGCTGCAAAATTCAACAATCCAATTATTTTTGTAAATGACCCGATAGCGGACTCCGTCAAGCAGTATCTTGTAAAAAACAAGTCATTAACAAAGGGGATTCATCTATTAGGTGGGGAAGCAGTCATTCCAACAACTGTAGTCAATGAGATTATGCAAAATTATAAGTAAGAACCGATTTATCAGTTCACTCAAGGGTGGCTCTCTTAACTCCTGGTGGGGAGATCAGTTAGCCTAGAAGGGGCTGTCCTGAAAACTTCTTACAGAGATCACCGTAAAATTGCATAACAAATGAGCCTACCTCTTTGGTGGGCTTGTTTCTTTCCAATGACAATTCTTCTAAGTTCCTGTAATGCTTACCGTTACTCCAAGGTTCTCTAAGGACTTTAGATTTCTTTTGATCATCTTCTCTTTATTTAATGTAACGTAGTAATCATTTCTTAAATCTTTAAATGGCTGATTTTTCTTTAGGATATGATATATTGCGATCAAGATGCTGTGTGCAATGGCAATCAGTGCTCTTTTGCCTCCACGTCTTGCCGCTATCCTCTGATACTTAGCATGAAAATAACTGTCTTTGTTTCGAATAGCAGCTCTAGCACATTCTACTAGTGTCGCTTTTAAATACTTATTTCCTTTCCGTATCCGAGTACTCATTTTCTTCCCAGCACTTTCTTTACATTCAGGAACTAATCCCGCCCATGAAGAAAAGTGATCAGCGTTCTTGAATTGTTCCATTTTAACCCCTGTTTCAGCTATGATTCTTTCTGCACTTCTAACACCAATACCTGGAACTTCATCGAGATATTCTATCTGTTTCTTAGTCGATGAGGTTTTTATTGAGATATCTATATCCAGTTTCGATATTATTTCTGATAGTACTTCAATGTGATCTAACTGCCGTTTCAACATAAGCCTTTGGTGGTCCTTTATGGTTCCTTTCAATGCACGCTGTAGTTCTGGGATTTTATTTCGCAATAACCCTTCAGCCAGTTCACTTAAAGCAATCGGATCTGTATTTCCTGAAACTATTGCTTTTAACATTTTAACACTGCTTTTCCCGCTAATATCTGAGACAACACTTCCCAGTTTAATATTTGCACCTTCTAATACGGACTGAACTCGGTTAATTTCTCTCGCTCTTTCTTCAACCAATTCCTGACGGTAGCGTGTGATTTCTCGAAGTTCTCTTTGTTCCCGGCTCGGAATATAGCTCGCTTTGACTAAACCGTGACGCACTAAATCAGCAATCCATTCCGAGTCTTTTACATCAGTCTTTCTTCCTGGTACCCCTTTGATATGTTGAGCGTTAACAACAATAGCAGGAATCCCTTCATCTTCTAAAATGTTATAGACCGGCTTCCAATAGTTACCTGTACTTTCCATAGCTACTATTTCACAATTAGTCTCTTTCAGCCACTTAACCAACTGTAAAATGTCATCCGTCATTGTTCCAAATTTGCGGATTTCTTTTTTTCTGACACCTACAAGAACACAAGCCATGAGTGTATTCTTATGAACGTCAATTCCACAACACTGCTTATATATTACTTCCATTAGAATCCCTCCCGAATTCTATATAAGCCAGTGCAGCTCCTTTCTTATCTGTTGGCTGTCCTACGTGCTCATTTAAAAAATGGCAACAAAAAGTGGTACACCTAAGGAGCTGGTTATCAGTCTGTGTCTCGGGCTTGGTTAGCTCCAATCCCCTTCCGACCTTTACCGGCACTTAAATTTTACCACTTCTATACTCTAATTTAGTATCCTGTTTTCATTGATTGTGGTGAGAGACACTATCATGATTGTCTGTGTGAAAACACAGCCGAGAGAAACCGCTAGAAATCATTAGATTTCGGCGGTTTCTCTGCGTATTTAGAAGAAAAATGGTATAATTAAGACAAGGAAAGAACGAATGAGGCAGGTGTTTTCTCCTTGTCAAAACCGGGAAAGAAAGTACATAATCAAGTTGTTTTTAAAGAGTACAATCAGAATCAACTGAGCTTACCGATGGATTTGGAATGTTTAATTTCTTCCAATCATATGGTCAGAGTGGTAAACTCTGCTATCGATCAAATGAATCTGGAACCTCTTTTGGCTAAATATCCGGGAGGTGGACGTTCGAGTTATCATCCCGTCATGATGACCAAACTGATCGTTTATGCCTATGTCGATAAAACTTTTTCTAGCCGCCGCATAGAAAAGGCAGCTCGCGAAAACATCATGTATATGTGGTTGTGCGGAGGAAATAGTCCGGATTTTAAAACCATCAACAGCTTCCGGGGCGAACGTATGAAAGATGTATTGGTTGAAATTTTTAATGAGGTTGTTGAACTTTTACATAAACAAGGCTATGTCAAACTGGAAAATTACTTCTTAGACGGAACGAAAATAGAAGCCAATGCCAATAAGTACAGCTGGGTCTGGGGAAAATCAACCAAGCGCTACAAAGAAAAGCTGCGGGAAAAGTGTCGAGAACTCTTTGAGTTTGCGGAGTTGACCAATCAGAACGAAAATGAGGAGTATGGGGATCGGAACCTGGAAGAACTAGGAGAAGAAAAACCGATTGACTCCCAGGCTATAGAAAAAGCGGTTAAAACGATCGATGAACGGTTAGCCGAAAACCCAAAGGAAAAGAAACTCATTAAAGTTAAAAGGGCCTTGCTCAAAGATTACCTACCTCGCATGAATAAATACGAAAAACAAGAAGAGCTGCTGGCAGAGCGCAATAGTTACTCGAAAACGGATACAGACGCCACCTTCATGCGAATGAAAGAAGATGCCATGAAAAACGGGCAACTGAAGCCAGGTTACAATGTCCAAATAGGAACAGAAAATCAATTTGTCGTAGGATACTCCATCCATCAATCAGCGGGCGATACCAGTTGCCTGAAAGAACACCTGGAAGAGTTGAAGAAAAACCTAGGGGGTAAGCTCCCGGCCAACATCGTTGCCGATGCGGGGTATGGCAGTGAAGAGAATTACGAATATCTGGCTCAAGAGAACCTTGGGAACTATGTCAAATATAATACCTTTCATAAGGAAGCAACAGCCAAGTGGAAATCCGATCCGACCCTAGTTCAAAATTGGCTATATGATAAACAGAAGGATGAATACACGTGCGGGTTTGGTAGAGTTCTAAGATTCAGGTACATAAAAACTCAAAAAAGCAAGAGGGGCTACCGAAGCACAATTCGAGTCTATCAAAGTGATAGTTGTCAAGAGTGTCCGTACAGCAAACGTTGTATCAAGCAAAGCAATAATCCGGATTTCAAGAAGCAAATATACATTAACCCTAAAGGCAATGAACTAAAAGCTGAGGCACGGACTAATCTGACGAGCGAATACGGGCTGAAAATGCGCAGTTTAAGACCTGTAGAGGTGGAAAGTGTCTTTGGAGATATCAAAGGCAATTTTGGTGTGCGACGATTTATCCTTAAGGGATTAGAAAAAGTCAAGCTGGAGTGGGGATTACATTGTATTGCCCATAACATGAGAAAACTGGCTGTCGTCTTAGGATAGACGGTCAGCCAGTATAACTTCCCTTATTCTGAAACCTTTTATATGGGGTCGTGAGAAACTAAAAAGTTTCAACACGGCCCCTTTTTTTACTA
>JAJYAS010000532.1 GCA_021779415.1 Bacillota bacterium | reverse complement strand
CCAAAGATTTAGCGGAAGCAGCATTATTAGCTGACAATTTGTTATAGGTATTCAATGACGCGATATTGTGATTAATAATCATGATATATTCCTCCTTGATTTTGATGCCAGGCATCCTTGCCCGTGCATTTCCTATTGCTTGCTGTAGAACACTTAAACCCTCCGGCCGGTTGGGAAAAGGTTTTCTACTACACTTGCTTACTAAATATATCGCTAGTTTTTGATTTTTACCTTAGGTCTAATACTGGTCAAAAATAACCATTTATATAATTATTAGTCATCCATTCTTCTAATTCCTCCTGTTTTCGTCTCCTTTTCCAAAATCAAGAGAAAGACAGCGAAAGAAGCCGTACAACCCCAACACATTAGAAGACAATTCAAATAATTAAAGCATCCCAGAAAAGCCAAGTCTTAGCCATTCAAGGATGCTTGTGTATGGTCCAGGAAGCACAAGTGGGGATGTGAAACGACACCCACAAGTTTTAAGGCAGCCCCAATACTTTCAGCATATCTAACTCCGAAAGATCATTGGATACAGCTGCTTGTTTATTTTCTGCTGCGATAGCATCAAAAATCTCACCACGATAGATCTTGATTTCCTTAGGGGCTTCAATGGTCATACGGATGTTATCCCCTTTGATACTCACGACCGTCACTACAATGTTGTCACCGATAACGATTCGCTCGCCAACTTTGCGGGTAAGGGCTAACATATTACGTTCCCCCTTTGACAGCTTCATTTGGCAAGCCGTCTGGAAATAGTTGATGTCGGATCGAATATTCCGGCTTGTCTAAGATGACTTGCCTACCAGTATGATTGAGCCCATTCATCACTAAGGGGGCCAACAAGTTCACTGTCATATCCACAGGTTTCCCTTTCATTGTAGCAATCAAAAACACTTGGGGCGGATTTTCCTGAGAAAGGTCTAATTCCTCAGCAACTTCATCCTCCAGAACGAATTCATAGTCCTTAAAAAAGGCAAACGGATCCGCCAACAAGAAGGTCAAATTGGCTTCCGTTGTTGACTGGAGAAAGGAAAAGGGACCTTCAGCATCTAGCGGTAGATGGGCAAAAACCTTTTCGTCAGGAAAGCCGGGAATTCCATGAGAGAATTTAAATAGTTGCTCTTCTGCCACTTCCACTTCGCCGAATCTAGTCGTTTTTATTATCACAGTATTACCTCCTAGGGGGAGTATATTCACATAGTACACCATACAATGTATCTCTTTTAAACCTTAACATCCACGGCAGATATCTCGATACTGGGGTATTGAGATATCTGAATATTGACGCTCCCACGCTGGTAATCCCCTTGGACGGTACCCCGTTGGAGGGTTAAGTCCACTTTCCCATCTATGGGATTGAACTGAACCGGATTAGCTTGATAATGAATATCAGGTGAAGCGATATGTGCATAAGTAATGTCGAGAACTTCGGAAACAGTGGAGTTGGCAGCTATATCAGCAATCGCATTCGCTTTACTCTCAATCCGTGCTAATTGATCCCCTTCCTGGGCTATTTGAGCGATAGTGTCCATCACAGTTTGTCGACCAAGGGCAGCAAAGTCTTCCGCAAAATCGGCGATATTCCTTAGTCCGATTGAGTAACGACAGGGATAGTTGTCGATCGTCAGTTCCCCTTGGGGTTGACGGATCTCCACGGTCGCCGGTGTTGTCTCTAATTGCACCTTAGGTTGAGTGCTTTGCAGATTTAACTTGGCATTATTAATGGTATACTCCAAACGAGTGGGCTGGGTAGCAATATTGATTCGGAGCATGGAAGTGACTCCCTTCCGCTATATACTATTACCTAAGGAAATCTACCAAAGACATTGGCATTATCCTTGCGCCAATTTGCAACGCTGTTTTATAAACATTCTCAGCGTTTTTATAATCCACAATACCCTTGGCAACATCAATCGAATCATTACTTGCTTGATCTCCTGCAATAATAGTATTGCTACTATCCAGCATCGTTTTAGCCATCTCGTAAATCGACATACGAGAGCCTAACGTTGTGTGAGCCTGCAGCATTTGGTCATGGTCACCGTCTATCTTAGCTAAGCCAGTATCAGATAGCCATCGCTGGTCTGCGGCAGTTCCAGACTTCAAATGATTTTTAATGTCGATTAGGTCATTTAAGATTTTCAGTCCCGGACCAAAAACATCCGTCCCAGTGAGATTCACGCTATCCTGACCCGGAGTAGCTTCTCCGGGGTGAATCGGCATGGAAATCTTTTCATTATCTCCATTATAGGTGATAATGTCACCGTTACGAGTAAAGGGAGCAATTTTGTCATTCTGCCCAGCAAAAATGTAACGCCCCCCCAGTTGAGAGTTGCCAATATTAATCATCTGGTCGATCAGATTGTCGACAGAATCTCCAATTGTTTGTACGGCAACTTGGGGATTGGTGCCATTACTAGCCTGGACAACCTGCTCTTTGATACTTATCATAATCTTGCTTAAGTCTTGCATATCATCATCTGAAGTATTCATCCAGCTTAGAGCATCTTGGGCATTCTGAGTATATTGATTGTTTAATTCCATACTGGTACTAAAGCGCAAACTTCGCACTACTTTAATCGGATCATCCGAGGGGGCATGAAGAGCCTTGCCATCCGCTAGTTGCGCCTGGATCTTAGTTGACTTTTCTAGGGATTTATTAAGGCTTCCAAGAAAGTTGTAATTCATCATATTATTAGTGATTCTCATGTTAAATAACCTCCTATCGGCCTACTACACCAGTGCCATTAATCAATTTGTCTAGCATTTCATCCATGGCCGTCAAAACTCTAGCTGCTGCATTATAGCCCTTCTGAAATCTAATCATATCGGTCATTTCTTCATCCATATTTACCCCAGAAGTAGATGCTCTTAGGTTAGTAAGCTGGTCAACAACCGTTTGCTGATTGGTATTTTGTCGCAGGGCATCTTGCGATTGTACTCCTAAAGAACCAATCAGGGATGAATAAAAAGCGTCCAAGGAAATATCACCTAGCGTTGAAGAAGTATCAGTTTTTAAACTATTTCCTAGCAAGATGGCATTATCCCCACTTGCATTGTTGTTGCCTTTCGACAAGGTAAACTCATAGGTATCCATACCAATGGGAGGCGAAGTGGAAGTTACCCCAATGGTAACATCCATACCCTGGATAGTTACAGTTTCAGGGGATGTCGTTAGAGTTGTTGAAGCACTCCAAGAGCTCCCTCCATCCGTAGAGGTAGAATAGGTGACATTACCTAAATTATCGACCGAAACTCTTACGGTAGTCGGAGTAGTCGCAGGAGTGGGAGCGGTCGGTGCATAAGTACCAGTGCCAGTAGCCGAAACCTTGGCACTTCCAGTATTGCTTGACCCGGTTGAAACCGCACTCACCAGCGAAAACGTAGTTTTGGCTGCGATTATAGCTAGTCCGCTAGTTGAATCCGTTATTGCCGAATTTACTTTTAAGGCATTAATCCAGCCACCGTCCGGTGGGGTTGTTCCCAGCAGAGAATAATCCGTTTTGGTAGGAGAACCATAACCATCTCCAAAAAAGTTGCGTCCATTAATATTATCCGTACCATAACCACTCCGGTGCACTGCATTAAAATCTTGCAATAAGAACTGGCTAACCTTTTCTAGGCTACTCATATACCCCTTAACACCCTTTGTAGCTGAATCCCGTGAATCAATCAATGCAGCCAGTTCACCGTTTGTAAAGTTCACCGCTTTTCCT
>JAJYAS010000531.1 GCA_021779415.1 Bacillota bacterium | reverse complement strand
GTCGCGCGGGGAAAGGGAAGATCTATCAGGGCCAACCCTTGCAAAACTTGTACAGGAAATTGGTGGGGAGGTCGTGGAGTATGTCGTGCTTCCAGACGATCAGACAATGCTGGAGGAAAAAATGTGCCAATGGGCGGATGAAGTTGGCTTAAATTTGATTTTAACAACGGGTGGAACTGGTTTTTCTTTGCGAGATGTTACGCCTGAGGCAACGTTAGCTGTAGCAGATCGGCTGGTGCCAGGTATTGCTGAAGTGATGCGACAGGAGAGCTTAAAAGTGACTCCCAAGGCCATGCTAAGTAGAGCTGTGGCAGTCCTAAGGAAACGAACGCTTATTATCAATATGCCAGGTAGTCCTAAAGCGGTACGCGAATGCTTTGCAGCAATTGCTCCGGCCCTTCCCCACGGAATTCAAATTCTCATAGGGGAAGCCAGTGAGTGTGCAACAACACTGTAAAAACAGGGCTAATGACTGACAAATAGTACAAAAGAGATTGGCTAATCATTGCCAATCTTTTTTTGTACCAATAAGTAAGTAACCTTTCGGGTGGCATAAGTTTTCGTTCCTTGCAATTCTGCTTGTCACGACTGTCCAAAGTTTTGCGTATAATATGATAAACATATGGCTTGTGAGGTGAAGTATGTGAAAGCCATTGCGTTTGTCGATTATGAAAATATATGGACTGGGCTATTTGAGCGGGGCCATGAATTGACGCCCGGGCAGTTGGTAGAATTTATCCAACTTTATACCGCGCGAATTAATGTGGAGTTATTGGCTATCTATCTTTACGCTAACTTTGACCGAGAGGAGTTTTGGCGAACCCAAACGATGTTCGAGAAAACAAATGTTTTTACGCGCCATGTCTATGGGAAAAATAATTATGCAAGCACAGGACTTCGTCATAATGCGGCAGATCTGGAGTTAATGCTTGAAGCCCAAGAAATCTTGCTTACGCGAGCGTCCACGTTTGACATGTTTTTATTGCTTACTGGGGATGGAGACTTTCTTGCGCTCCTAAGAAAAGTAAGAGCTTGGGGAAAAGAAGTAAAGGTTGTTGGGGTAGCTGGAAGTGTTCATCATGCACTGCATCCTTATTGTGAGGGGGAGGATCTTTTGCAGTGGGTTCTCCATGAAAAACCTGAAGTAGAGTATCATCCAAAACAGGATTTGGAACAAGGGATTCAAATCCTCGGGACTCTTCAGATTCGCATGCCCTACGTTGCGTCAACAAAGGCCAGGGCCTCGTTGACAGAACTTTTAGGACGATCAATTCCACAAGTTAAAGAATTTATTCGGTATACGTTAAAGGAAACTATGTTGATTGAGAAGGAACACTCCGACCAAAATTTGAAAATCGGTAAAACAAAGATATACCTTCTTAATCTAGAGAACGACTTTGTTAGGGAAACGTTGGGATCCATGTATGAGGAAGTTTCCCGGCGTCAATTAAACTTGATCTAGCAGCGCAACCATGCATAGAAGGGTAGATATTTGGCAATTATAGTGTTTAGAGGATGTGGAAATGCGTTCTGGGGGGGGCCTTGCGCGTATTTATGTATCTATACCCTGAAATAATAAGCAAGGGATTGATTTGTAGAGTATATTAAAGATATATTCGATTTTTGGTGCCCTAGGGGGGTTGCTTTCCAGTTGCCCCTTGCATATTATTATAGATATATTGTTAGCACTCAACTAAGTAGAGTGCTAACAAATATTTAATAAAAACACTAAGGAGGGACTTTTCTTCATGAACATTAAACCTCTAGCAGATCGGGTGATCATCAAAGCATTACCAATGGAAGAAAAAACTAAGAGCGGAATCATTATGCCAGATACCGCTAAGGAAAAACCACAAGAAGGCGAAGTTGTCGCAGCAGGTCCTGGAAAAATGGAAAAGGGTGCTCGCATTGTGCTTGATGTTAAAGTGGGCGATCGTGTGATCTACTCTAAATATGCTGGGACCGAAGTGAAGTATGATGGTGAAGAATACCTCATCCTCAAAGAAGCAGATATTTTGGCAATCATAGGCTAGTTTTTAAATATGACTAAAATTTAAGGAGTTGAATGTACCTTGGCAAAACAAATTGTTTTTAATCAAGATGCTCGTCACGCTTTAGAACGCGGTGTAAATGCTCTAGCTGAAGCAGTACGTGTAACCCTCGGACCTAAAGGTCGCAATGTAGTCCTTGACAAAAAATTCGGCTCCCCATTGATTACAAACGATGGAGTAACGATTGCTCGTGACATAGAACTGGAAGACCCATTTGAGAATATGGGAGCACAACTCGTTAAAGAAGTAGCCACCAAAACCAATGATGTGGCTGGAGATGGAACAACAACGGCTACAGTTTTAGCCCAAGCTATTATTCGCGAAGGGCTTAAGAATGTCGCCGCTGGAGCCAATCCTATGGGTATTAAACGTGGAATTGAGCAAGCAGTTGATGCTGTTGTTGCAGATATTAAAGCCAATGCAAAGCTTGTTGAGACCAGTGAAGCCATTGCTCAAGTTGCTTCAATTTCGGCGAGTGACAAAAACATCGGTGCTCTTATTGCTGAGGCCATGGAGAAAGTCGGCAAAGATGGCGTGATCACTGTCGAAGAAGCCAAAGGCATGACGACGGAACTTGAAGTGGTCGAAGGAATGCAATTTGACCGTGGCTACATTTCCCCTTATATGATTACGGATACAGAAAAAATGGAAGCTATACTTAATGATCCATTTATCCTCATTACAGATAAAAAGATCAGTGCTATTCAAGACGTTCTACCAGTATTGGAAAAAGTAGTACAAGCTGGTCGACAACTGATGATTATTGCAGAAGACATCGATGGGGAAGCTTTGGCAACTCTGGTTGTCAATAAACTCCGTGGAACGTTCACTTGTGTAGGGGTTAAAGCGCCTGGCTTTGGCGATCGCCGTAAAGCTATGCTTGAAGATATTGCTGTACTCACGGGCGGAACAGTTATCACTGAGGACCTCGGTCTAAAATTAGAAAATACGACTATTGACATGCTCGGACGTGCGCGTCAAGTTCGCGTTACTAAAGAGGAAACCACGCTTGTTGAAGGTTCTGGTGACACAGAGGATATTAAGAAGCGTGTAGAAGCCATCAAACGACAAGTTGAAGAAACCACATCAGACTTTGACCGTGAGAAGCTTCAAGAGCGTTTAGCTAAATTATCCGGTGGCGTTGCGGTTATTCAAGTCGGTGCAGCAACCGAAACCGAGATGAAGGAGAAAAAACTCCGGATTGAAGATGCTTTGGCTGCGACTCGTGCTGCTGTTGAAGAAGGAATTGTTTCTGGTGGTGGTACGACACTGATTGATGCCATCCAGTCTCTCGATAAACTTAACTTGGCAGGGGACGAGGCAACTGGCGTGAATATTATTCGCCGTGCACTCGAAGAGCCACTTCGTCAAATTGCCAACAACGCTGGACACGAAGGTTCCGTCGTGGTTGAGAAGGTTCGTTCCTCCGCAAGAGGCACTGGCTTCAATGCGCTAACCGAAGTGTACGAAGACATGATCGCTGCGGGCATTGTTGACCCAGCAAAAGTTACGCGTTCAGCCCTGCAAAATGCAGGTTCCATTGCTGCAATGCTTCTTACGACCGAATGCCTAGTCGCAGACCTACCGTCGAAAGATGGCGGAGCAGGCGCTATGGCTGGAATGGGTGGCATGGGCGGAATGGGCGGCATGATGTAATAAGAGCCTAGAACC
>JAJYAS010000530.1 GCA_021779415.1 Bacillota bacterium | reverse complement strand
AACGTCGCCACAGGATCCCGTCTCTGCCTGTGCCCTGGGAGACATACTGAACAAAAAACCGTTAAATCAAGGGAAGGAATACTATTCCCTTATTGACACTGACAGACATATCACGAGTTGTCTGGAAAAAGAATGATGAAAAAGATAATAAGCAGAAAAAAACTCAGGGAAAAGCTGCAGCAATGGCAAGAAGGCCGTATCACTGCGCCTGAACTGAATGATTGGGCCGGAAGAAACTATCCAAGCGATAAGATTGATTATGAAGATTGGGATGAGGCAGGGGGAATTCAGTCACAAATGAGGTACTTGCTGCACTGGACATGATGGATATGAATTTGATGACCCCTGAGGATGTCCCTGCTACCTCGATTTCCTTGAAACCCCTCCAGCCGCATTTGAAGAAGGTTATAAAAAGCTTCAGCAGTATCTGAACCGAACTAACATAAAGAAACGTGCTGCCGCTCTTGTGACAGACCCTTTTTATGAGAGGTTTTGTCAGTAGAAATGGAAACAGACAATAAGGAGTTGTGCAGGAAGAATTATGATAGAAGACGAACAGAAGATGACTTCAAAAAAAGCCAAGAAGATGAGGAAGCATTTTGACGTTCTCATCAACGGACAAAAAGCTAAAATCCTTAACTTCAGATTTAAACCTTATGAAGACGAGTATGAATCAGGAGAAATCCTAGAGTTGGTATCAAAGGTTAAGCTACCTTTGTCGCCAGGAGACCTTGCATCTTTTGAAATGACAAAGGATAACAACGAATTTCTCATAAAAGGTCAGTTTAAATCTGCAAGCATCAGTCCTGGAATTTATATCTGGACGTTCATCATATACGAAAAAACGGAGAGGCCGACTGCAAGGATAATCACAGAAGCAGCCAACAAGGCGGCGGCAGACGAACTCCGCTAACGCTCCGCCGATGCGCCCCCACGACGTTGGGCGAGAATGAAGATAATGGAAAAAGCTGATCAAAAAACAATGAAGCTCGACTATCAAGAAATCGTGCGTATCGTCATTCAGGCGTTGAATGAATGGGACCCATATGAACTGATTGAAGCCGGAGCACCAGAAAATGAATTCACAAAAGAAGCAACGCGAATAGCAGCAAATATCAAGAAGGTAGAAACACCGACTGAGCTTGCAAATGTGATTTCCGAAGTCTTTTCGAGAAGCTTTGACAGCGATGTATTTTCAGTTGATGAATGTTTGCCTGTTGCATCAAAGATACTTAACGACCTAGAAGTACGGGGTCTCCTGAGTTAGGTGATGCATCAGAACGCCCAACAACTCGGCGGCACACAGGCGCTGACGCGCTGGTGCGCCTCGCCACCGTTATGCAGAAGGAAAGAATACGGATGAAACAAGAAATCAATCTGTCCATAACCGGACTTGGCGTGATCATATATTCGCCCTTTGCTACCACTGCTATTACGGAGGGAGAAGATTTCCTCACTTCGCACTTTTGGCAACCCGAAAAGGTTGCAGAGCATGTCAATGCCTGCCAACTCAGCGCATTTTGCACAGGGTCTCCCGGTAAGTTCCGCCTAAATTTGATTGACGGGATTTACCCTGAAGATGACATAAGAAATGCCATAGCTAAGATTAGATTGGGAATTGAAGTAAGAGATCAGACACTGTGCTTTCGGGATCTATATGACCTTATGGAGTGGACCTCGGCATGCCCGTCCGAACAAGTCATATCAATACCGACTGGATATTATTTACTAACTGTCTTTACTCAGTTGCCGGAATCTGGAGTCCTTGGCGATAACCAAATGATTACAATCCATTTTCAGGCTGTGCAGAGTAGACCAGTACTTGCATGGAACGGAGTGCCTGACCTTTCTGGCGACTAAAAAAGGATAAACTTTGCATAACCACGGCCATAGACGCCGACCGCCCGAAAAATCTGGGCGGGCGGGTCATGGCCAGCCCCGTTGAACACGAAAGGACTAAGATGAAAAAGACCCGAATAATCATTCGTGTACCCGAAGGCGATGATATTCTTCTTGCCATGAATGAAGCGGCGAAGGCAACAGTGGGTCGTAATACAGCTTTTCGTCACCCACCGCACTTTGTTGGCGGAGAGGTCCACGGTCACTGTGATTTACCAGGAAGCCATCAAGTTTCGTGGACAATTACCGGCTCACGTTTACACCCGGGCAAGTTTCCAGCCGATGATAAAATTCCAAAAGACGCGAAGGCGGCGGTAGCAGCTGTATTAGGTGTGAAGGCTGAGCTTCTCGAAGCCTACATGGCATACGATGAAATGGAAAAATCTGATGTTTTCGTTGTGGAAAGGAAGCTATCGAGAGCAGCTCAATTGCTGCAGCTATTGAAAGAAACAAAGTAATCTCTGACCATCATGCAAGAGAGGCTATTATGTTAAAAGATAAGGAATGGCTAAGCGGAGCCTCTGCTCTTTTCCAAGCGCCAAGAACTATACTTGGATTTTTCTTGGTTTTTCTAGCCATTATAAGCATAGCAGGGATTGTAGCGTTAAAGGTTTTAGTGCCACTCCCCGACATGCACAAGCTTATACCGCAAATACTAATTTTCTTAGGGGTGGCATACGGTGTGTCATTTTTGAGTATACTCCTCACCTCGTGGATAAAACCAGAAAGACTAATGTTGGGCGAGATTCGGGGAGAAATATATTTGAAGATGCTAAAGATGAGGCAAGGAGACAGTTTGTCGGGAGAGATTATTGAAGATGTTGTGATAACTCAACATCAACAACCTCAGCATGAAGTCATACCTTCATCAGTTCTATCTGAAAAGGAGGATGATGCTAATGCCTGATAACTATTTTGTTATTTCAGTTGATCGTGCAACTGGTGATGAGCTGAATAATGTTCAGAACGTTATAAAAGAAAATGCAAATGGTTGGTGGCATAGACACACAAATGTCTGGATAGTTGGAGGAGGTAGTGCTTCAAAGTGGCGAGACTTAATAAAGCCAGCGCTACCCTCGCGAGACTCAAGTGTACTTGTAATAAAGCTACCATCAGAAGATGCAGATAGGAGTTGGGCTTTTAGCGGAAAGGATGCTTCAGCAAAATGTAAATGGTTCCATGAAAACTACAAGTAACGTCCAACCAGCGCCAAGACCGGCCTGAAATCCTGTCCGGTCAGGTTTTGGGCGTTGGCGTGAATTAAATCAAAAAAACCTAGTGAGGAGAGAAAATGAATAATATGCCTAGCTTGATAAAATACTTCAAAGGAGGAAGCGCTGAGGCTGAAAAAGAAATCAGAGGTGAGGTATTTGTCCCTCCTGGAAATATGAATACTTTGTTAGGATTTGATTTCCATTCGAACGTTATACTTTTAGGTAATAAAGGGGTTGGGAAATCGATATTTGTTAACGTACTTCACGAAGCCTATCTAGAAAATAAAGAAATATCAGTGTTAATTACACCAGATGAGCTTGAGTGTGACCCAATATTATCAAAAAAAACATTAGCTGATCGGAAGAGCGCAGCTTATGGCCAAATGTTAAAAGCAATTGCTGGAATCATTGGTAAACACTCGAATGAGAAAGAAATCGCGATATCGTCAGAAGTGACAGAGGGATGGACGGGGACGTACCTCATTTGTCAAATCTATCGTATATCAGGCCCTTGAAAAACCCGCCGATTGAGCGGCTAAGCTCCTCTTGAGGGGCAAAATCTGGTAACTGATTCGATTTATTCGCTAAAACTATGCTCTTTGAAATTCG
>JAJYAS010000529.1 GCA_021779415.1 Bacillota bacterium | reverse complement strand
ATCATTTCCCCACGGTAATTGGGCAAGAGTTTGTTCAAACATTGTAAGATAACGTTGGAACGTTTCCTTAAACACGCTGTTCATCCTTCCCATCAAAACTGGCAGGTCTTATCTGCAACTGTCCATCTGGACCTTCAAGTAGAACTTCCATCTGTTTTTCCGCTAGATCCAAGACATTAGAACAATGCTGAACTAAACCCACACCCTCCTTGAATAGGTTTAAAGCCTTTTCCAAGGGAAGATCTTTTTGTTCCAGAGTTTTAACAATTAGTTCTAAATTTTCAAGTCCTTTTTCTAGGGTCATGACTTCTGATTCCTGTTCTTTACTATCAGCTTGCGTTTCCTCAAAGGCAAGCACTTCTTCCATAATCACTTCCTCAGAAGGCTCCTGAAAGAGGTCATCAAGCCATTTATCTTTGCTCATGGATTATAACTCCTTCTCTAACACTTCGCAGCGCAGACTTCCTTCACCTAGGCGAACCCGTACCTGCTGGTGGCACTCCACCTGATCCATTGAACGCAGGAGATTCCCTTCTTGATCATACGTCAACGAGTATCCTCGGCCTAAAATAGCCAAGGGACTCAACAGGTTTAGCTTGGCAGCGAATAGTTTTAGTATACCATTTTTATCCGCTACAAATCTAGTCAAGCCTTCTTGAAGGCGCATTTGTAGTGTATCCAAGCGTTGTCGATTTTGATCAATACGCCAAAAAGGATCTTTAAGGGGGCCTCTATTAGAGATTCCCTCCAGACTCTGACGCTTTCGCTCAATAATCGTTCTCATCCCACTTTGAAGTTGATCAAGAAGTTGATTCACTTGAAACTGTATATCCTGTAGAATAGGCACAGCCAACTCAGCTGCAGCAGACGGAGTCGGAGCTCGAAGGTCTGCCACATAGTCCGAGATAGTCACATCAGTTTCATGCCCAACTGCAGAAATTACGGGTATGACCGATGCGGCAATGGCGCGAGCCACTACTTCAGTATTAAAGGCCCAAAGTTCTTCCAGTGATCCCCCACCTCGACCGACAATGATCACATCGACCGTTCTTAAGCGATTGAGCCGAGCGATCGCCTGAGCCACTTCTCGAGGCGCCGCCTCCCCCTGAACAGCTGTAGGCGCTAATACCCAGGACATCTTAGGGTGCCGACGCTCCATAATGTTAAGAATATCTCGAATTGCCGCTCCAGTCGGGCTCGTCACTATTCCAATTCGCTTAGGATAACGGGGGATTTCCTTTTTTCGCTTGGGATCAAATAGACCTTCCCCAGCAAGCTTTAGTTTAAGTTGCTCAAACGCTAGGTAAAGTTGGCCTAATCCACTTGGTTCCATCTCTTCCGCGTAAAACTGAATCGTACCCTCACGTTCATAGATACGGATATTTCCCCGAATGACCACTTTTAGCCCATCGGTTGGGATAAAACGCACGCGTTCTGATCGGCTTTTAAACATTACCCCTTTAAGACTCGATGACTCGTCTTTCAGAGTAAAATACCAATGCCCAGAGGCACGATGATTTTTGAAGTTGGAAAGCTCACCACTGATCCAACAATTTTGCAGTTCCCCTCGTTCCTGCAGAACGTAGCCAATTTGACTGACAAGTTCAGCTACTGTCCATATCTTTGGCACAAACTTCACCTCAATGCCTATCATAACATAAAGAAAAGTGGGGAGGAAATAATTCCACCCCACTTTTCTTTATCGAAGCACGGTGCACGAAGTTCTAATTAAATCTCGCACAAGTAGCCTCTGAATAAGTTACCAGGTATATCGAGCAATGTGCCTCGAATTCTACATCCGACTTTGTACCACAGCGACTGTCTCGGCACAAATAAGTGCAGCTTGTTCGAAAAGACGAGCGCGTTCAGCCTTAACTCGCTCTTGATATCCTTCATCTTTAATTCCAGGTAGGTTTATATCGACACTAAGCATGGCTGATTTAAGGGCACTTTCAGCCAGATAAGCAGACACGCCGACATCACTAATTGCGCCTTTATTTCCGATCGGAGCTAACTTCTGTGCTAATTGCAATACTCTGAAACAGTTTTGGGAAATTCCGAGTGGAGTATCCGTCGCTGAGACTAAGACCTCCTGCATTTTGCCAGCACGAACAGCCTTTTCCTCATCTGTGCCTTTTGGTAATTTCAGAACATCCATGAAATTGGAGAATTCGGCAATATCCTGACTTAACCCAGTTTTCAACAAGCCAAGGACTTTTTCCGCTTCAGCCAATATCTCTTTCACTTCAGGTTCAACCTCTTTATACTTCTCCTTACCAACTGTCAGGTTTGCCACCATACAGGTCATAGAGGCAGCCAGTGCTCCCACATAAGCGGAGACACTTCCACCGCCCGGTGTTGGGGAAGAACTAGCAGACACCGTCAAAAATTCCTCCGTCGTCCACTCCCAAATCTTATTCGTATCCATTAACGCGCTCCCCCCTGTAGAACGATTCCCTTAAGTACATTGCGCATAATTAAGGCGGTGGTCAACGAACCAACTCCACCAGGCACCGGAGAAATTAATGAAGCTACGTCTTGAACTGCTTGGAAATCGACATCTCCACAAATTCCTTCTGGAGTTTCGTTAATTCCTGCATCGACGACGATCGCTCCCGCTTTAACCATATCCTTTTTGATCAGTTTAGCACGACCTACGGCAGCAATTAAAATATCAGCCTGACGGGTAAACGCTCCTAAATCAGGGGTTTTGGAGTGACAAATAGTCACAGTGGCATTATGCTTTAGAATCAAGAAGACTAACGGTTTACCAACCGTTTCTCCCCGTCCGACGATCACGACATGCTTCCCGGAAATCTCGACTCCCGAACGAAGCAGCAGCTCAATACAACTCTGTGGAGTAGCAGGGAATAACCCTTCCTCGCCGCTCAAAATATAACCTCGATTAATAGGATGAACTCCGTCTACATCCTTATCTGGTCGGACGGCAGCCATAATCTTTTCTTTTCGCATTCCCTTTGGAAGCGGAAGTTCAATCATGATGCCATGAACTCCCGGATCATTATTAAGGCTTTCAATCCGCGCCAAGACATCTACTTCAGGCGTTGCTCCCGGCATTGTAAAAAGTTCAAAACCCATGCCAATCCCTTCACAGACTTTCTGCTTGGAACGGGCATAAACCACGGAAGCTGGGTCATCTCCTACTAAGATTACGGCTAATTTAGGTTGCACTCCTTTGTCTTTCCACTGTGCAATTTCCTCACGAATTTCTTCTTTCAGAATCTTAGAAACCGCTTTACCATCTAATAGTTGAGACAATAGACACACTCCTTTGATCCTATTTTTAAGACCCCCACTTTTAGAAGTGGGGGTTCTTCGCGAACTTCAAGTGGGGGTAGAAGCCTCGATAACTAGCTTTAGCTTTGCGATTTTAGATATTGATCGATGCCTGCAGCTGCTTTCTTTCCTGCTCCCATAGCCAGAATAACCGTAGCTGCACCCGTTACAATATCTCCGCCTGCGAAAACTCCAGGTTTTGAAGTCATTAACGTTTCAGCGTCAGCAACAATATTTCCTCGTCTATTTAACTCCAAACCAGGAGTTGAGGTTGTTACCAAGGGGTTTGGTCCTTGTCCAATTGCCACAACCACAGTATCCATTGGAATCTCAAATTCTGATCCCTGAATGGCTACTGGAGCGCGTCGTCCTGACGCGTCTGGTTCTCCGAGCTCATAGCGCAGGCAGGTCAGACTTTTGATCCAACCA
>JAJYAS010000528.1 GCA_021779415.1 Bacillota bacterium | reverse complement strand
AGCAGGGAATAAAACCGTATTCCTCCAGAATTGAAGAACCCTCCGGTCCAGTAAGAAGATCGACAAACGATTGAGCTAGTTCGGGATATTGGCTATCCTTAGATAGACCAATGGCAAATTCGATAGGGTTACCGTGAATGATGACATTTTTTCCTGGAATCTTACTTTCTACTATCACAGAAGCTTGGTCATAAAACTTGGCATAAGCAGGGTTAGAGAGGTTAATCTTCGAGGGTAAGGCTATATAGGGAAGCCCTAATTGTTTAGCCTCCGAGGAATAAAGAAAAGCATAATCAATTTTCCCCCTAAATAAAGCACTAGAAAGATCTAATGATTGAGGGTAAGTAGCGTAAGGAATGCAAGCGGCTTCCAAGGTTGAGCAGAGACCTGGCTTGTTATAAAATTTTTCAGCTAATTGCCAAACCATTAGTGTTCTATAACCTCGGGGAACTGAATGATGATCAGAACGGGCAAAACTAACTTGTGGTTTAAGCAAAATATCAATCCAATTTTCTTGAGTAATCTCCTTGCTTCCCTTCGATGAGCGATTATAGCCAATAACTAGTTGGTCAGAAGCAAAAACAAAGTAGTTTTCTACCAGATCGGGTACTAACAGCTCCGCAAATAGCGCTTGATCAGCTAGAGCTATAATATCGTATTTTTCTCCAGATAATAATCGTTTGGCACCCTCCCTCGAACCAGCCCCTTTAAGCTCGAATTTCAGATCAGAGTTTTGTTTATAAAAGTGCTCCAGGCATTTCTCCATAACTTGCTGTAAGGCAGCGGCGTAAATGATTCTAAGAACCTGATTAGAACCCTTCATATTAATTCACCCCATCTTCCCTCGCGGGCAAAGATTCTTCAAACTTGAAGTAGGCTTGTAAAAAGTTCTCTAACTTTGCTTTTTGTTGAGCAATGTACTTTGCCCATAACTTCAAGGCTTCCTCTCCTTGAGTTGTTAATTTGTAAAGTCGTCTACCCGGGCCTGACTCGCCGACTTCCCAATGGGATTCGATCAGCCCATCTTTATCCATACGCCTAAGATTTCGATAAACGGTTGCCGCATCTGCTTCTCCACTCTTAAAATCAGCTTCATTTAGGCGTTGGATTAATTCATACCCGTGAGAAGGCCTTTGTCCTAACAGGAGAAGTAATTCGGCTTGGATTGAACGCTCAACGGGAATTGTTAACTCGGATTCATTTACCTTCTCTTCATTCATACGTGTACACCTCAATTACTGTTACTGTGCATATAGGTTTAATGTATTTATATTCAACAGGTTTTAGTAGTTTCCTCTTAATGGAAAAAATATTTTTAAAGTTAACAACTAGGAAGGAGTTCGTCTTGTCATTCGATAGTGACAGGAAGAATAGGATATGATATGTTAATCTTAACGTAGAAAGTAAATTTTTTATTTCAACTGAATATTGTCTACTCTCCGAGCCGATCAACCTAAAGAGAAATCCATGGTTAATCGGCCAGGGCTTTAACGCCCTCAGGGTATGTCTGGAAATGGGCATGCCTTCACATTTTGAAAAGGAGGTGGTCGCATGAATTGAATAGATTCCATGACGGCTCCACTTTCCTGTGGAGCCGTTTTTTTGTTTGGTAAATGACGGAATTCTACCTGAAAATGGGGTAGCCAAAAGGAAGCGTGATATTCACTCTAAGAGTAGCGCATTCTAAAGACGAATTAATGAAGTCCAGACTGATATTAGTTAAGAGCTTGGAAGAAGCGTTCCGGCTGTGTTCTAATATTGCCGTTATGGACAATGGCACTATTCTTCAGATGGGCACTCACAGGACGAGATCCTTCACCAGCCGGTTAACCGCACTGTGGCCCGCCTTACTGGGATCGAAAACATTTTTGACGGAACGGTTATCGAGCGGCAGGTTGAAACGGCCCTGCTCAGGGTAGAAGAATTAAACTGTCAACTCACCATTCCCAATACTCTAAAGCAAGACAAACTTTCCTTGGGGATTCGGCCCGCTCGGATAATCGCTGAGCAGGATCATTCCCCGCGGACGGAGGACCTAGTAAATCGTTTTCCTGGGCGAATCGTTCAAACAATTCCCACGCCCGACGGACAAATTGTGTTTATTCAGTTAGCCAGAGATAATCTGACTTCTCTCTCAAATAATTCTTCGTTGTCACACAGGCAACGTGACTATGATCTTCAGGCTTATGTCCCGTTCAATTACGGAAAATCGGATCATGGTCTGTTTAAACCTCGGGATCTTTGTCAGGTAACTTTCCCTATCTCCGCGATGTCACTTTGGCCTCAGGACTAGACGAAGGCACATAAACCGATCACTCAATAGTAAAGGCTACCATCTCTATTTCTGTCATCATATTGCTTTCATGTATCGTTTCAGTTATTTTTATAAGCGAGTTGGTAGTTCATCTGTGTACCTCGTAAATTCTAAGAGTCAACCTATAGTAAAAAGACCTCCTGGATAGAATCAGAAGAACTGTCTATCTCAAGAGGTTTTTCAGGAGATTATGATCGCCTGCGTGAACTCTTCCCTAATCTAATGACGTGGAGCCCACAATATTATTGACACACCAACTAGACAGATAACAGTCCCGATCCAATCGTATATATCCGGTACTTTATGATCAATTCCCCAGCCCCATAATACGGCAAGAAAGATGAAAATTCCTCCATAGGCTGCATAGACTCTGCCAAAATCAGGAAATTTCTGTAAGGTGGGAATGACGCCGTAAACTATGAGGATTAGCCCTCCGAGAATCCCATACCAAAATGGCTTTGCTTCCCTGAGCCAAAGCCACACTAAGTAACCTCCCCCTATTTCAGCTAAACCAGCAAGAACAAATAGGATAATTGCGTTAAACATGATTCAGCTCTCCTTAGTCATTACGCTCATTTCCATCTATTTTAAGCAAACAAGCTGCATTTTTACTGTGCAATGGAGATGAAGAGGGTCTTTGATTGGACAAGGATCGTATGGGTTCGGCATAGTCTTTAAAGACTGAAGGTTCATCTTCAGGAAATAGAGACTGAAACACATCGGCATTGAGAGAATAATAAACCCATTTACCGTCTTTCTTGGCGTTGATTAATTCTGCTTGTCTGAGGATTTTCAGATGGTGAGAGACGGTTGGTTGAGACAGACCTACCCCAACAATGAGCTCGCAGGCGCACATTTCTTGCTTGGTTAACATTTCCAAGATTGTTAGCCTTGTTTCATCCGCGAGAGCATTATAGAATTCAGCAATTTTCCTTAGTCGGCCCATACGTTCCACCTCCTTGAGCTTAGTAAATTAAGCTACGCCATAATGGCATTAAAGAGATAACCCACAAAAATTATCGTCACAGTCATAATCCCAATAAATATCCCAATCAGCTTCGGCTTTAAGACTTTACGCAAAATAATCATCTCAGGCAAACTCAATGCGGTCACAGCCATCATGAAGGCGAGCACCGTGCCCATGGCCATTCCTTTTTCCATCAAAACATTGACAATCGGGATGATTCCTGCAGCATTCGAATATAGCGGTACCCCAATTACAACGGCTAAAGGTACGGCAAATAGGTTGTCTTTCCCGGCATATTTAACCAAAAAATCAGCCGGTGCATAGCCATGCATAAAACCACCGATGGCGATCCCAATGAGAACATAAAGCCAGACTTTCTTCAAGATATCCTGAACATAACCCCAGGCGTAGTCCACTCTTTCTTTCCAGGTTAACTTAACTAATTCATT
>JAJYAS010000527.1 GCA_021779415.1 Bacillota bacterium | reverse complement strand
ATATAAATTTCCCGGAAGGTTTTTGCCTATCCATGTGGGATTTGTTAATTCAAGAAGAACTCTTAACAATAATTCTAACATAAATTACAGGAAAAGAAACACCTTTGTCAATACTATTCAGTAACAGGTAGTGGGTCAGTTTGAAAAAAAATTAAACTATTATTTGTATTCTGAATGGAAGGCGTACTTAATAAGATCGAAAAACATTAAGCGACTTTCATCATCCTTATCTTCTGTTGTTAGGAAATCAAATCCATTTTTTTTATAGTAACTTATGGTTCGATTATTATTTAATGCGTCTACTACTATGAATCTGCAACCTGTTTTATTATTATCTAAAAAATATCCTTTTATATAATCCATAATTTCAGTTCCAATGCCAGTGGATCGATATTTTTCGCTTACTGCGAGGCGGCCAACTTTTACAGAAGGATGGCTTTTGTAACGCTTTCTTAAAGCGTAGGGTATTAAACCTAGAATTTTTTTATAATGGCTTTTTGAAGTATCTTTTTCTCTGATACTATCATTCAGAACACTGAAATAAGCTATTGTCTCTTTTTTGTTTTCAAAAACATAGGTTACTGCTAGAAGTTCATTTAAATGATTTTTTGCATCATCAAATAGAAACTGTTTAAGGTCGGGATAGTCTTCGCAACTGAAAGATTTTATTTCGGAGTCCAGCTTTAAGCGGAAAAAACTATAATCTTCAATCAAACCTTGAGCTTAACTTTCAGCTTCTGGTAATTAGCCATAACTCTTTCATATTCTTTTTTAGATGCCCTGCTATTCTTATTCTCTTCTATAAGTTGAGCAAAGCGTTCAGAGTCTTTACTAGTCAAAATTGGGGTTTCTTTAATTGGTTTTGCCATTTCTTCCCCTTTCTTGTTAGTTATTTGTTAGTAACTTACTTAGTAAATCCTTGGGGAAAGTATAGCAGACGTTGTCAAGAAAAATGTTAAAAAAAGCTATTTAATTATTTTATAAGGGCAATAACTTCGTCAATATCCCAAACATGATCTGTAACCCCGGCCTCCATTGTCGGTGTTATCCTTAGAGTCTGATGTATACGACAGAAATTATAATACATGAAGTGAAGGGCTACGGCATGTTCTAAGTTCTCTATCTTCTTCGAGAAAGCATTGGTCAACCTGGTAAATCTTCTCATGCTCATACGCATTGTAAGGTTCTGCCTTTCGACGTAGCTGGTGGAGACATGCTTCATATCAGGATTGCCCTGAATCGGAACCTTAACGGCTCCTGTACATGTTGCGGGACTATATTTAACCTCTGCTTCCCGATCACTGCCGTAGAGCTTTACAAGCTGCGCATAATCAATATCCTTGCCGAAGGCATCCTCGACCGCCCAAAGATATGCTCTATGTCCGTCTGTCGTTAATTGCACTCTATGGGCAAGACGATCTGCCAAGTCTTGAATGAATATCTTCCCCGATTGATAATCACGCTTGCCGACATACCACGAAGGGCAAAGTTTTGTTTCCGCGTCTATAGCTGTCCAGGTGTAAACATCACCATAACCGAAATGGCCCTTTTTGTCTTCCGGTACGTTCTTTTCTTTCGCATAGCAGAAGGACCAGATTTCATCACATTGAATCCGCTTACAGTTAAGGTTTCTGAATACCTTATCCTGATAGTCCGAACAAGCCTGTCCGACTTCGGCCAAAAGCTTCACGATGGTATTCTTAGCAACGCCTGTCATGCGGACAGTGGCGCGGATCGAATTACCCTCGACCAAAGAGGCTATTACCTGTTTCTGTTTTTCTGGATTCAGCTTGTTCATGATTTAAGTATGCTTGACAGCTCAAGCATTGTCAAGAGTTATTTTAATCCACTTAAAAAAAAGTTTAACCCAATGGGAAGGCGGTTAACCCTCCCACTGGGTTTCCAAAGAGGAATGTTTTAGAGCCTCTTCGGGTAGTCCCTACCTTTGGGCTTTTTCACCCTGATAGGCAACTTAGGAAGCTTATCTCTTCTATAGAGCATAAGACCCCAGAGCATAAGACCCCCTTGGAATGGCTCTTGATAATTTAGGAGGGCTTTGGTAAACTAGGTTTGCGAGACTTAGTTTAACCAAAGGCTCCTACAAGGGCCACCATTAAAGGCGCTAGCTTATGCTATGCGCCTTTAATCTTTTAAAGTACCTGGTAGTGCAAACTTCACTTTCCGACCGTCCAGATCTTTCTTCTTTAGGAGTTTTTCTTTCTTCTCCATTTTTTGCAATGTGTTTGAGACCAATAATAAAAAGTTTCCAGACTTAGTTTGGAATCCCTGCCGTAAGATTTCATCGTGGAGTTCCTGCACGCTCATCCAGCCACCTTTAACACGGAGTATTTTTAAAATGGACTTTGTAAGGGAAAGTTCCGCTCCACCTAGTTGTGGCTGACTATCCTCGTTCATCTTATTCCCGCCATTCGACATAGACGCGGCTTCTTTAAGCGCAGCCACTTTTAATTCATACTCCTTCACCTTCTGGCGGTGAAACTCCAATTTTTCTTGCCATGCGTTAAACACGGTGGTTACATCAACAACTGCTTTCATAGTGTCACCTCCTTCTGGGTTCATACCCCACCCACAATATTAAAGCACGAATAACGCAAAAAAGCAATAGAGAGGGTTAATCTTTGTTAAAAAGGGTTATCCAGATTTGGATAGGGGTAAACAGATGGGCTGAAAGGTTAACGCTAACTTTTTGCGCTATTGCCTTATTACTCCTTTAACCAGCGCTTTTGAGCCGCCTTCTGGGCTATTTCTTTGCGCCTCTTTGCTGTTAGGCTTTCAGCCCTTGCCTTGCCGCCCTTCAAACCTCCGAGGCGACCGAGGGCAACAGCGGCAGGATTCTTTTCTTTAGGGGTGTTCATTGGTTGAACCAAAATTGATTCGGTTGTCTGGTCTACTATGAACTTAGCAAGCTGGTTAATATCAGTGGGAGTTTTCTTCCGTTTCTTTTCCATGCTTTAGTGTAGCATGTCCGGTCAAGCATGGCAATAGGCGAGAAATTCAAACTGACCCACTACCCAGTAACAGAGTTGAACCGCGTCGTCCCCTGTGTTAGACTCCAATTCGGGAAAGGGCGATATGTCATATCAGGCGATACGCAACAAAAAACCTATCGGCATGATGGTAGCGGTGCAGGCAGAAGGCAACCTCGTCGCAGGACAGCTGAAGCCGGCCGCCAGGCGATCCACGGGCCCAATCGAGTTCCGGACCGGGGCAATCAACGACACGCCTGTCGTATATTCGGTGTCCGGCCTGGGGAAAACAAACGCTGCCCACTGTGCAACCTCGCTGATCCTGAATTTCGCCCCTTCCATCGTGATTCACTTCGGCATAGGCGGAGCATACCCGGCCTCGGGACTGCTGCCGGGTGACATCGCAGTGGCAACAAAGGAGGTTTATGCGGATGAGGGAGTACTACTCGAGGACGGCTTTCATCCGCTCGAATTCATCGGTATCCCTCTTTTGAAGGCCGCCAGGCGCATGTATTACAACGAATTCCCGCTTGATACCCGTCTTGGAAAAAAGATGCTCAAGGTGGCCCGGTCAGCCGGGATGAAGGCCTCGGCCGGCGTCTTTGCCACGGTGTCGGCCTGCTCAGGGACTAAACAGAGGGCGGCTGAGCTTTCTGCACGATTCGGAGCGATTTGCGAAAATATGGAGGGCGCTGCGGTTGCCCACGTCTGCATGCTTTACAGCGTGCCTTGCATCGAGATCAG
>JAJYAS010000526.1 GCA_021779415.1 Bacillota bacterium | reverse complement strand
CATATTCAAAACTGGGTTCGACGCAAGTATCTTCCTAGTCCTCAAAAAAAGAAGTACAACCGGGAGCAAGTCGCCAATATCTTACTCATCAACGATTTGCGCAATATCTTGTCTTTGGAGGAAGCCTCCCGTTTGCTCGGATTTGTCAACGAAACGCTAGCCGACAACTCCGATGACCGTATCAATCCGACGAAACTCTATCAATACTATTGTGAAATCTTCGATCGGACCCAGCTCGACTGGCAAAAATCCGTAGAACAGTTAGCGAATGAGGTTGATGATTCTCTAACTGATGAGGAAATGAATGAGGAAGACAAGGAAAAGGTTGCTGTGACCTTAGTTATTCTCAATTTGTTAGCAAGAGGAAATCTATATAAACAAATCGCTGAGCACTGGCTAAAAATGCTGCCGCAAGAGCCAAAAACTTGAACCAAATTGTAAAGGTTCCTAGCAAGGAGGGGGAAACGTGGGGACTGGATTTGTTGTAACTCTATTTGTGCTCGGAATTGTCCTCTTATTTCTAGAGATTTTTGTGCCTGGAGGCATTCTCGGATTATTTGGTATAGCTGCCCTAATTGCAGGGATTATGCTAACGGTTGATTCTTTACTCCAAGGCGTACTTTACGTAAGTTTATTACTATTTACACTAGCAGTGTTGGTCGCCTTAAGTTTTCGGTTTCCCAAAACCCGTCGTTTTTGGGAGAGATTCGCCTTGAAAACCCGTCAAACAAAGAAAGAAGGTTATGTAGCGCCGAAACCGAGTTACGAGAACTTCTTAGGAAAACAAGGGATTGCCCTCAGTCAGTTACGCCCAGCGGGAACGGCTGATTTTAGTGGCGAACGTCTTGATGTAGTCACCGAAGGGGGATTTATAGCTAACGGATCAAAAATTATGGTAATCGCAGTAGAAGGTACGCGTGTGATTGTCCGCCAAATTGAAGATTTAGTGTAGATATTAAGGGAGGTTTTAAAGAATGTTAACCGCTGCTTCATTATTGTCTCTTATTATTTTAGTACTTGTGATTATGGTGGTAGGTGTCCTATTAACGTTTATTCCCGTAGGTCTATGGATTTCTGCATTAGCTGCAGGAGTCAATGTTGGGATCTTTTCTCTCATTGGAATGAGGTTACGTCGCGTGACGCCCTCTAAAATTGTTAACCAACTCATCAAAGCCCATAAAGCAGGTCTTGATATTACAACCGCCCAATTGGAAGCGCATTACCTTGCCGGTGGGAATGTCGATCGAGTGGTTAATGCATTAATTGCCGCTGAACGGGCAGCTATTCCTCTCCAATTTGAGAGAGCAGCTGCCATCGATCTCGCAGGACGTGACGTATTACAAGCTGTGCAAATGTCTGTTAACCCAAAAGTCATTGAAACACCCATCGTGTCTGCAGTCGCTCAAAATGGTATTGAATTGCGGGTTAAAGCTCGTGTTACCGTGCGCGCTAACATTGACCGACTCGTCGGGGGTGCGGGAGAAGAAACTGTTATTGCCCGGGTCGGGGAAGGAATTGTAACCAGTATCGGTTCTTCGGACTCACATAAGGCTGTGTTAGAAAATCCAGATTTGGTATCCCGTACTGTCTTAGCCAAAGGCCTTGATTCCGGTACAGCTTTTGAAATTTTATCCATTGATATTGCAGACGTAGACGTTGGTAAAAATATTGGTGCCCAATTACAAACCGACCAAGCGGAGGCCGATAAACGAATTGCCCAGGCTAAAGCTGAAGAACGACGGGCGATGGCTGTTGCCAGAGAACAAGAAATGAAAGCATCTGTTCAAGAAATGAGAGCGAAAGTCGTTGAGGCCGAAGCCGAAGTACCCCGAGCCTTAGCCGCTGCTTTGCGAGAAGGAAAAATGGGCGTAATGGACTATTACAACATGCAAAACATTATGGCCGATACGACCATGAGAGAAAACATTGCACGCACTGGCAAGGCGGATTCCGGGGACCTCACCACCCCTAAAAAGTAAGGGGGATTAGCGTGAAAAATAACTCAGCTTAATCTAAAAAAGGGTACACAAATTTAAGGCTTTGAAAGCCCAGAAAAAAATTAAACTTTGATTTAAGCCACAGAAATGTCAGTAGCTTTTATTAGACCAAGGGAAATCAGAAGTTTTGCTGCTTGTTTAATAGCTTTCTCTTTCTGCTTTTCCACCATTTCTTGGGGCATATCAACTTTATACAGATCACTCGGATTGAACTCTTCACCCGTAACAAACATGTGGTATATAGCGGTGAGTATCATCCTTGCGATAGCGATTATGGCTCTTTTTTTGCCTCTTCTTTTACTAATGCGTTCATACTTGACTCTGTAGTAAGGAGAGATGTTCGATTTCACGGCTGCATGGGCAACTTTTACCAATGCAGGTTTGAGGTAGACACCAGCACGTGTAATACGAACAGATTTTTTCTTGCCGGCAGATTCATTGTTGCCAGGCGTTAGTCCCGCCCAGCAGCATAAACGCTTGGAATTGGCAAACTGAGACATATCATTACCAATCTCGGAGATGATGGTGATAGCAGAAGCTCTTTCAACTCCGGGAATGGTTCTAAGGAGAATAATGGCACTCTCATAAGGAGCTACCATTTTATCAAGTTTTTCATCTAGTTCAGTAATGGACTGTTGGATAAATTCAAGATGAGAGCGAACCATTACGATACGTTCCTTTTGTTCCTTGGTCATCTGATATCCTTCAATGGATTCAACCACGGTATCTGCTTTTTTCTTCAAAGACCTTTGAAGAAGTGACGAACAGTATTCGGGGTCAAAAGAGTCAGATGAAATTAAGTAATCCGTGATGGAGGAGGCAGATTTGCCAAACATGTCGGAGACGACAGCATCGAGGGCTACATTACAGACAGTGAAAGCGTTCTGGAAACGGTTCTTTTCACTGCTTTTACAGGAAACAAGTTTGGAGCGGTAGCGGGTGTATTCACGAAGAATACGAATTGGCTTAGCGGGGATATAACTGCCTGGAACTAAGCCTAAACGAAAAAGGTCTCCAATCCATTTGGAATCTTTTGTATCATCCTTGTTTCCCTTGACAGCCTTCACCCATTTGGGATTGGCGACAGTGATACTGATGGTGTCTTCTAAAAGGTTAAAGATGGGAACCCAGTATTTCCCCGTGGATTCCATGCACACATCAAAGCAGTCGTTATCAATCAGCCACTGCTTGAATTGGAGAATGGACTTGTTAAAAGTTGAAAATCTCTTTTTAGAATAGTGGGGAGTAATTCCGTGTGAAGTAATGATTGTGGCAACGAGAAAAGTTTTATGCACATCGACACCACAACAGATAGGATAAACAACTTTCATGGTACAGCCTCCTTTCATAGTTGAGGAGGAAAACATTGACTGAATCATCACACATTTAACAGTTAGCTAAAGCAATGATTAGCGTGCGGTCTTATAGAACCACTCATTTGTGCTTGAAAGATGATTCTTACACTGGTTAGTATACTGATTTAAGCTAAGAAGAGCAGTCTACGACTCACCCCACCGTGCTTTGTAGTGTATCTTCTCCCTGAACTAATCATAACAAAGTGGGTGAAAGCCGCGCACCATTTTTCATTACTATTTGTGCCGCCAGCGGCAGCGGCGGAATGGAGGTTAGTATGGATATATTATCATTACTTCCTATCATCCTCATGATCTTTGCCGTAGTCTCTAAATTAAATAAAGGGGCCACAAGAACAAATCAGCGTCCAAGAAGTCCATACGCCCCTTCTTCTCCCT
>JAJYAS010000525.1 GCA_021779415.1 Bacillota bacterium | reverse complement strand
CCGAACACGGAAGTTAAGACCTCCAGGGCCGATAATACTTGGGGCGCAGGCCCCTGGAAACCTAGGTCATCGCCAGGTAAACATGCAAAAAGACTATCTCTAACGAGGTAGTCTTTTTGCGTTATTATAAACAAGCATTTACTCCGTTCTTCGGACTTCAGGCTCTGGTTTCTGTATAGAAAGGTAGAGGTTACGTTTTTAAATATTAAAGAGGGAGACAGATTAGCCTTTGTGTTAGATGACAGCGAAAGAATTATTGAAGTCCAGCCTAAAACAAAAAAGTCTATTTGAGGGGTCATGGGAGCTTTGAAGTCTACCTACTCCACAGATGTAGAAGAAGCAATTGAATTAGCTATAGCAAAACGAGCAAAAGCAGTTGCCCGTGGGTTCAGGGCTTTAGCAAAATTGATAGTGAACGCCTGCGAATTCAATATAAGCTAAACAACATATTTGATAGCAAACAAAACATCCCATTCGCTGTTTTTCCGCGATAGATTAACACGCTACTAAATCTTACAAATGTTTGGTTTTTGCTTTTTGACAAGAACATATGTTTTGTATTATAGTATTATATAGTTTACGAAGTAAGGCGGTGTGAAGCATTGATATTTATGATAAATTGACTATCTTGTCAGACTCAGCTAAATATGATGTGGCTTGCACCTCCAGCGGTGTAGACAGAAGTGGCAAGCTAGGCAGTATAGGTAGTGCTGCTAAAGCTGGCATTTGTCACAGCTTTTCGGCAGATGGCCGGTGCATATCGTTACTAAAAGTACTGATGACTAATGTCTGCATCTTTGATTGCAAATACTGTGTCAATCGCATGTCAAACGATACCGTAAGAGTGGGGTTTACGCCAATAGAACTAGCAGAACTTACGATCAACTTCTATCGACGTAACTACATAGAGGGTTTATTTCTTAGTTCCGGGGTGATTAAAAGTCCAAACAATACTGTCGAACAAATGATTAAAGCTCTTGAGTTACTGCGTAACGTTTACCACTTTGGCGGTTATATCCATGTCAAGGCCATACCTGGAGCAGATAGCGAGCTAATTACGCGCATGGGACTCTTAGCCGATCGGATAAGTATCAACATTGAGCTACCCTCTCAGGAGAGTTTGAAACTTTTAGCTCCGAACAAGACAAAGGAATCCATCTTGCGACCGATGGGGCTGATTAGTACTAAAATCCAGGAAAACAGCACGGATCTTGTAAAATTTCGTCATGCTTCCAAGTTTGTACCAGCTGGACAAAGTACACAGCTCATTGTGGGAGCGACTCCTGATACAGATCATAAAATATTAACCCTAACAGAAGGGCTTTACAGAAAATACCGTCTCAAAAGGGTTTTTTTCTCTGCCTATATGCCAGTGGCTGAGCATTCACTGCTGCCTTCTGTGGATACCAAACCACCTCTCATGCGTGAGCATCGACTGTATCAGGCCGACTGGCTATTGCGGTTTTACGGCTTTGAAGCGAAGGAACTGCTTGATGAACAACATCCCAATTTTAATTTGCAGGTTGACCCCAAGTGCAATTGGGCTCTCAACCATTTGGAGAAGTTTCCTCTTGAGATTAATAAAGCGCCTTATGAGATGCTGTTACGAGTGCCGGGAATCGGCGTGACCAGTGCCCTGCGTATTCTTACAGCTAGGAAAAGTAGCTCGATTGATTTTTCTGGACTTAAAAAGATGGGTATTGTCCTCAAACGCGCGCAGTATTTCATTACCTGTAAAGGAAAGATCATGGAGGGTCTAAAAATTACTTCCGATGGAGCAATTCGAGCGCTGATGGCAGATCAGCACAAACTTCCATCCGGCTATCCTGAACAGCTGTCACTATTTACTGAGCCTTTCATTACGAGAGAGGATGTGCAGCAATGCCTGACCGGTCAGATTTAGTCTACGCTTATGATGGTAGTTTTGAAGGACTGATGTGTTGCATTTTTGAAAGCTACGAGAAAAAGGAGATCCCCAGTGTCATCCGACCCCCAGGGGTACAGCAGAGCCTTTTTGATACGGCGAAATGGATTGAGACTGACAACCGTAAGGCGGACAGGGTTTTTAACTCAATTCCTTTGAAGATTTCGCCCCAAGCCCAAGAGTTGGTTAAGCTCGGATTTTTAACGTGTGCTCCGCATAAAGAATTGTTAATCTATCGTTTCCTACGTTTGGGGTTTAAATGTGGAAGCAAGATTATGATGATGCTTACGGATGATACGGTTTGTTCCCTCCAAAAAGCAGTACGCCACTTAACCTCAGAAAGCCAGAAGTTCAAGGGATTTGTTCGGTTTTCCGTTTATGGTGAGGTGCTTGTGGCGGTAATCGAACCCAAAAACTTTGTGTTGCCCCTTTTATCCCTGCATTTCTGTGACCGATTCCGTAACGAAGCGTTTATGATTTATGATAAAACCCACAGTATGGCCTTAATTTATCAATCACAGAAAGTGGAGCTGATGTTTGTCGATGAGTTAACGTTGCCAGACGTTGATGGTACAGAAGTTGAGTACCGCCGATTATGGAAGCAATTCTATAAAACAATTGCCATAGAAGGTAGAAATAATCCCCGGTGTCGTATGACTCTGATGCCGAAACGGTATTGGGGTCAAATGACCGAATTTGACAAAAAGGATGAACAGAAGGAATCAAAAGGGCTACATCAATGGCGTGTGGCTGAAACTGCCACTGAACACTACAAACTTGGAGAGGGTCTTTAATTAAATTCATAAAATTGGAGAAAATATTAAAAACATAAAGTTGGGTGAGATGAATTTGAATAAAGACTATAATAAAGGTGTTTTAGGTGAGCGTCTGACAGAACGTGAGTGGATGGTTCAAACTCAACTCATGGGTCGGGATATCACGGATGAGGCGGTCATCAATAGTATGATTATTGTTCCAAGACACAAATATGTTATGGAAAATAAACAAGAGTACGCATATTATGACACCGCCTTGGAAATTGAAGCAGGGCAAACGATTAGTCAACCGTATATTGTTGGACTTATGGCTCAGGCATTAGAGTTAAAAAGGAGCGATAATGTTTTAGAAATAGGAACGGGTTCGGGTTATTCTGCCGCTATTTTATCCCGCATGGCCGCATACATCTATACAATTGAACGCCATGACCTTCTGGCCAGTTCTGCGAAGGAACGGTTTCGGAATCAGGGTTATGCAAATATCGAAGTGCGTGTTGGGGATGGCACACTAGGGTGGAGGGAAAAGGCACCGTTTGACGCCATACTAGTCACGGCGGGAGGCCCTTTGATTCCAGAGCCTTTAATAGATCAGTTGGCTATCGGTGGACGTTTGGTTATTCCGGTAGGGGATAAGGGAGACCAAAGGCTGTTGCGAGTTAAGAAAACAGTGACAGGGGAATTGATAGAGGAGAATTTGGGTTCGGTGCGTTTTGTTCCGCTGATTGGGACAGAAGGTTGGAGTTAACTAAACAAAACAAAATAAAATAAAATAAAATAAAATAAGCTTACAGCGAAGTATGAGACTTAGACTTACTTCCTAAGGTTTTCTTAACAGACGATAAAATTATTCGCCTGCATACATAAATTAATCATATTTTGAAATCCTATCATAGAAGGATCTTGTAAAGAAAATAATGTTGAAGAAAATAATGTTGAAGAAAATAATAGTTGACAGTACACGGGCATAATGGTATTATAACTGAGCGCCACAAAGACGCACATTGATTGAACGAGTAAGGGGTAAAAGCTACGAGCTAGGCAATCAATA
>JAJYAS010000524.1 GCA_021779415.1 Bacillota bacterium | reverse complement strand
ACCAAACATCAACTACGGTCATCCTATTTTCTGTCAAAGTTCCTGTTTTATCGGAACATATGACATTGACCGAACCAATTGTTTCACAGGCAATCAATTTGCGAACCAAGGCATTGTTCTTAGCCATTTTCTGCATATTGAAGGCTAAGGTAATGGCCACCATGGTTGGCAATCCTTCCGGCACGGCCGCAACAATGAGCGCTACAGAAGTGACAAAGGCGTCTTTAATTCCTGGAAGAGCGGCCCCAATATTATCAAACACGAGGATACCTTGTCTATACATAGTAAATAACTCGAAAAGGAATATACCAGCAGCAGCAATGGATCCGATAATAGAAATTCTCTTACCAAGGTCCGCTAGTTTTTGTTGAAGAGGAGTCTCCGACGTGATTTCTTCTTTGAGTTCATTGGCGATTTTGCCCATCTCGGTTTGATCCCCAATAGCCGTGACAATCGCTATTACCCGTCCTTCGGTCACCATAGTCCCAGAATATAGCATGTTTTTTCGTTCTGCTAAAGGACAATTTTCTCGGTCGATTTTACCAGATTGTTTAGATACTCCTTCAGCTTCGCCAGTGAGCATCGATTCGTCAATCCCAAGATTCGAAGAATGTATGACCCTGGCATCGGCAGGAACTTTATCCCCTGTTTCCAAGTGAATGATATCCCCCATGGTAAGATCACTTTGTGAAAGATAGGCGATTTTACTCTCTCGTATCACTTTCACTTGAACATCTTCACTGAGCTTTGATAAGGCTTCAAAGGCTTTATCCGATTTACCCTCTTGGATCACGGCAATCGAAGTGGCGATTAAGACGGCGACAAAAATACCGATTCCGTCCGGGATATGACCCATCGCCAGAGATATCAACCCAGAGATTAATAAAATGATAATTAAGGGTTCTTTGAGACTATCGAATATCTTAGCAAAAATGCTTCCCTTCTCTTTGGGGGTAAAAACATTTTTACCATAGCGTAAGGTCCTCGCTTCAGCTTCAGAAGTGGTTAGACCCATCTCTTCATTACTTTTTAATTCTAAGATGACGTCTTCAACTTCCTTTTGGAAATAATCCACGTTTATATCCTCCTTTTACTAAATAAAGTTACAGCCCTTTACAATAATAGTATTATAAGCGAAATAACCACTCCTTACTTTTTGTTTCTAACCACTAAGTCACCGCGGTGATAAACAAAAAGACTTTTGACACAGCCTAAAATAGGCCATGTCAAAAGTCTCGTTACCACTACGGTTTACAAAGTCAGGTGAGTTTCCCCACCGGGTATGTTGCCTTTGTAATTAAACTACTCCCTCTCAACAAGGTTAGTTTACATGAATTATACTAGCTTGTCAAATTAATAATCTATTCCAATCGTACGGCTGTACCCGAAGCACTTACCATTAACATACTACCACTTTGACCGATTACTTCATAATCCAGATCAATGCCTACCACAGCATCCGCGCCTAATCGTGCAGCACGTTCTTCCAATTCTTGCAAAGCAATACGACGAGCATCTTGTAACTTTTCTTCATAAGCCCCAGAACGTCCCCCGATGACATCCGTTATGCTAGCAAAAATATCTCGCATAATATTTGCTCCCATGATTGCTTCCCCAGTAATAATACCTAAATAAGATATAATTTTACGGCCCTCTATTGACGGTGTTGTTGTTAAAAGCATGCCCCAACCTCCTATTATTTGTCTTATGATAATTATAACCGATCCTCTATTAATTTACATTAAAAACCCTCGATCACTGACATTAATCCTATCATGGTTATCATCGTTCCCTAGCGCGCTAATTCTGTAATAACTTGAACAAATGCCCCTATAATCCGATGAAACCCTTGGGAGTTTTGAGCTGGCACTCTATATTTCTTATTAATTTCCACTTGCACGGCGGGAATTTTAAGTTCACGAGCCACAAAATTGGCTACCGTGTTCGGGCCTGAAGCGGCAAAGTAATCATGAGAGATCTTGTTGAAGCCAAACATTTGAAAGTTCCTCTCAAGCGTTTGGAGCATTACTTCCTTCTCTAACAACAGAGTTCTTCCACTATCTGTGCCAAAGTCGACATCAAAATCCCTTTCCCCAGCTGCTCCATGGATATCAAGGACGAATTTAACTTTTTCTCGACGTATGATCTCTGAGATTTTTTCCTTATATAGGCAAGGTGCGTCCATATTGGGATCTCCACCATATAGTTTTGTCGTTGCGATCGCATGACAGCCTGTTAATTGACTCAACAGGTACACGATCGAACCGGTATATTGATCGGACATTTTGATTTTCTTTTGTCTAAAATGCCTTACTGCATGAGGAGCAGATACCAAAACAGGTAACTTACCGATTGAAAACCAAAACGGTTCCTCTTGCTTGGGATTAACTCGTTTGTCTGTTTTGTAAAAGTGAACTCTCTCCGCATTCACTGCTTCTTCATTGAGGCGAGCACGGCAATATTGGCGTAGTAGATCTTCTGGTTTTAGCAAGTCATCAACCCCTGAATATTAAGAATAAATGGACGGTTCATCGATGCACAATGCACAAAAGATGAACCGTCCATAAGGGCGATTAATAAGTCTCCTCAAACACTTCGAAATGCGCTTGGGGATGAATACATGCAGGACACTCCTGTGGAGCACTCTTTCCTTCATGAATATAACCACAGTTTCCACACTTCCAAAGCCTTTTTTCTTCCTTTTCAAACACTTGGCCTTTTTTAATGTTTTCTGCGAGCTTGACGTATCTTGTCTCATGCCTTTTTTCAGCAGAAGCAATCATTTTAAATGCTGCAGCAATTTCAGGAAAACCTTCTTCTTCTGCGATTTTGGAAAATGCCGGGTATAGTTCAGACCACTCTTCATTTTCTCCAGCGGCAGCGGCCAATAAATTATCCAGTGTTGTCCCTTGTGCTATGGGATAAGCAGCGTTAATCTCTATGGCTGTTGGAAGCTCGTCCTGAAGACCTGCGAGCAAAAATTTGTAAAATCGTTTCGCATGTTCCTTTTCGTTATCTGCAGTTTCAATAAAGATATTTTTGATTTGCTTATACCCTTCCTTATCTGCTACAGATGCATAATAAGTATAGCGATTTCGTGCTTGTGACTCGCCAGCAAACGATTTAAGTAAATTCTCCGCAGTTTTAGTCCCTTTTAAATCACTCATGAATAAACCTCCCTATTCTTTGTTAACAAGGTTATCGTTTTTAGTCCACAACGTTTAAATATCGATTTCGTAAGGCTCATCGGGAGACAAAATAACTTGCCATTCTTGATCATCTTTATTAAAGTCAGCAATTTTATGAATTGGCATCTTCAAATATTTACCCCAAGCGCTCGCGGCTACCTCTCCGTTCTTTAGAACTATTTCCCCAGTCCCTTCGAACAGTCTGCTTGAGTCTTTCGTAATTCTACCAATAACTTTTAACTCTTCTTTTAAAGGGATAGGTTTCTTAAATTTTATCGTTAACTCAACGGTCACCCCCCAAATATCGTCCTCCTTAATCATAATCGCCCTGCCAATAGTTTCATCTAAAATGGTACCAGCAATCCCTCCATGCAACCTACCTGGATAGCTTTGATGTTCTTCCAGAGGTTTAAAAATTGCAACAAGTTCATCATTTCCTAATTCGTAGAAAGAAGCTTTTAACCCTAGATCATTCTCCAATCCGCAGACAAGACACATCTTACTATTTTGTTGTTTCTTTATAACTTTATACTTCATATTTTCCCCTCAAGTATTATCTTTTGCA
>JAJYAS010000523.1 GCA_021779415.1 Bacillota bacterium | reverse complement strand
CAAATGAGCAAAATTATCGATACCAGGTTGGATAAATCCAAAACCGATATTCACTAATATGACTATAATAAGATTCATGCCTAAGCCGGATTTCCAGAGATTAGGTCGTTTATAGCTATAATAAGCTAACGCTCCAAGAAGTCCAAAAATTGCCCCGGAAGCCCCTGCAGAGAGTGCAGGAGAGAAGATAAAACTGGCAAGAGAGCCTCCAAGACCCGCGAGTAAATAAATCAGAAGATACTTCCAGTGCCCAAAAGCTTCTTCTGCTAGTGAACCAAGTGACTTTAAGGCATATAGATTGAAAAAGAGGTGTATAACACCAATATGAATAAACATGCTGGTAATTAACCGCCAATATTCACCTTCTTGAATAAGCGTATTAACTTTTGCTCCGAAGGCAATAAGAACACGTTGCTCAGTTGAACCTCCAGCTAGAGTCATCAAAACAAATACGATGAGATTGATGCTTAATAAAGCATAGGTAAAAAACGGCAAAAAAAGTTTCTCGGCGTGAATAGTTTGCTCAAAAAGAACAGGATTTCCACTGGTTAGCTGCTTTAGCCATTGAGGAATCATGGGATCATTCGAAGGAGGGAACGGAAATAAGTTCCCGTTTTGTGTATCTAAGTACCAAAACTGAACATTGGGGAAATGGTGCTGCTTTAAAAGCGAAGAATCGATCCCCTGTGGACAAAAAACTAGGGCATCAAACTTAGGAAAATCAGAAAATCTTTGCAGCCATGAATGAAATTCCTGGGGAAGTTCATTTTGGTTACCAATAAAAAGTCCCCTTCGCAGAGACTCATGGGTCGCACATACCCAATTTCCTTCCAGTCTATGAATTGTCCAACCGGATTGAATGAGATTGTTGATAACGAGTTCAAACATGTTAACACCTCTGGTCTTAAATCTCCCCTAAAACTCCACGTAGCAAGCTAGGAATGCCATAGTCATTTTTTCCTGATCCATACCCAACATCTAGTACAGTCATTTCCGGAAAGGTGGATTGTTGGGCTAAGGCTCTTGCAAGTGCTGCACCGGTAGGAGTAATTAGTTCTCCAGTAATCCCTGATTCTTGAAATTTAAAGCCTCGTAAAAGTAAGACTGTGGCTGGAGCAGGCAAAGGTAAAATTCCATGGGCACAATGTACAAAGCCCCTTGACCACGGGAGTGTGGAGATCCTAATCCTGTCAATATTCAGCAGATCTAAAGCGATACAGGTCCCAACGATATCCACAAGTGAGTCGACTGCTCCTACTTCGTGAAAATGAACATGATCGATAGTGGTTCCGTGAACAAGAGCCTCAGCCTCAGCCAAAACATTAAAAACTTGAAGAGCGTTTTTTTGGGCACGTTCAGACAACGATCCGCTTTGGATCATCGTATGAATATCAGCGAGATGACGATTATGTTTGTGTTTGTGTTTTTGCTCATGTTCATCTTCATCTTCATGCAAATGTTTATGTTCTTTATTGTGAAAAGGCAAAGGGTCGCTATTAAGTTCACCGTGATTATCTTCTACGTCTTCTAAGACAACATCAAGGTCAGTTGCTTGAATACCATGGACTTGGCGTGAACTCACTTTAAACTCAAATTCCGTTAATCCAATCGAGTGAAGTTGCTTAACAATTTCTTTAGGCTCTGCACCCAAAGCAAGCAAGGAGCCGAGTGCCATATCCCCGCTGATTCCTGCAAACGCATCCCAATATAAAACTTTCAAGTTTCTGTTCCTCCCCAATTACTTTGAAATTCTTCGGATAATAGCAGAAGCTAAAGAGGCGGCGCCAAAGCCGTTATCAATATTAACAACTCCGATTCCAGAGGCACAACTGTTTAACATACTAAGTAAGGCAGCTAAGCCTTGAAAGTGGGCACCGTAACCTATGCTAGTCGGTACGGCAATCACAGGTTGCTCCACTAATCCACCCACCACGCTGGCCAAGGCACCTTCCATTCCTGCAACGACAATCAGGACTTCTGCTCGATCCATTAGCTCACGTTGCGCAAGTAGACGGTGTATTCCCGCTACACCTACATCAAATAATGTATCTACTTCGTGCCCCATGTAGCGAGCCGTCAGATATGCCTCTTGAGCTACAGGCAAATCTGCGGTACCGGCTGTCATAATAAGAATTCTTCCAGGAATAGTCGGTTCAGCTAGAGGGTTAAGCAGGAGACATCGAGCAAGGGAATCATAATGGGCATTTGGAAAATGGAGTAGAACCTTTTCCGCACTAGCCGGTTCAAGGCGGGTTGCCAGCACATTTTGAGACTTAGCACCCAAGTGCGTTAAGATGGTTATAATATGCTCAGGCTGCTTTCCTTGACAGAAAATCACCTCAGCTTGACCTGTACGCAAGGCACGGTGATGATCTAAACGTGCAAATCCTAAATTTTCAAATGATAGATCCTTCAATTCTTGTAACGCTTCATCTGGGGAACATGAACCTAGCTTAACAGATTGAAGTAAAGTCTTTAACATCTCTTCGTTCATCGTAAATCCTCCGACTCGATTGGGTTCAAGCTACCCGTACGCAGACCCATTAAATCTAAGGTAACATATCGAAAACCCAAGTTTAAAAACGAGTTTGTAATTTCTGATGGTTCCTGTATAAACTCAGGGAACTGCCTAATAGGAATCTCAATCCGAGCAATATCTGCATGTACTCTAACCCTGCATTCAGGATAGCCTTTCTGATGAAGAATCTCCTCAGCATCAGCAATACGTTGCAGAAGGTTTTCTGTAATCCTAACTCCATAGGGGACTCTCGATGCTAGACAAGCCAGAGAAGGCTTGTTCCAGGTAGGTAAATTCCTACGTTGAGATAAAACCCGGATTTCAGGTTTTGTGAGACCTACTTCAAGAAGCGGGCTAATGATGCTTAACTCCTGAAGAGCTATCCGACCCGGACGGAAATCAGAAATATCAGAGGAGTTCGTTCCCTCGATAATGGTAGAGTATCCAAACCGATCTCCGTAATTCTTAAATTTCTCAAAGATCTTCTTCTTACAGAAATAGCACCTATCCTTGGGATTCTCCCTAAACTCCTTTAACGCTAAAATGTCGTAGTCGATCACCTCAACTGGAAATTTGAGATGACGAACAAGAGCCAAGGTTTCTTCTTGTTCCCGTCTAGAAATCATGGCACCACGCGCAAAAACGGCTTTACAATTTAGCTTTAACACCTCTTGAGTGACGGCTAACAGATAGGTTGAATCTACGCCTCCTGAAAAAGCGACCAAGACCTTTTTAAGGGATTTTAGCCGATCAATCAGCTGTAATTCTTTTTGATATGCTTCTTCAAATGTTGCGTCCATACTTAGTTTATCCCTTCCTTCCTCTCTATTCTACCTATCGAATAAATGACTGTAAAGGAAAAGAACATTATCGAGAACTAATGGTGGAAAATAATTAAGAGCAAGGGGGTAAAAACCCCGCTGCTCTTAACACATTAACGTAGTTTCACTAACAACTGATCAAATAATTAACCATTCTTCCATGATACGCCAAATCCACCTCTGGGGTATTTCCATTCGATATTGCCAAAGGGACAGCCAATCAGGCATGTTCCACATTCAAGACATCCCTCATACCCTACAGCAATACGTTTTTCTTCTTCGTCCCAATCATAAACATGCGCCGGACAAAACCGTGTACAAGGTTTATCTTGACACTGTTGTAAGCATACTTTAGAATCGACAATCTTAATATGACATAATTTATCCGTATTAAATCGTACTAAAAAAAGTTTATC
>JAJYAS010000522.1 GCA_021779415.1 Bacillota bacterium | reverse complement strand
GTTGGTCTCGTGCGGGAAGCTTTGCGGGGAGAGGCATCAAGTGTAGAAATAACTACACTCGCTGATTTCACCAATCATCCCATTGACATGTTAACCACCGTCATTATTGGGAATTCTCAAACTCGCATTGTTGGCCCATATATGGTTACTCCGCGAGGGTATAAGCTGTGAGGCTATTGGTTTTAGCCGGAACAGAAGATGGGCGTGAACTAGCGGATGCTCTCAGACGACGTGGACATGATGTTTTAGTTTCTACACTCACAGCTTATGGCGCGGATCTGGCACTTGAACAAGGACTACAAGTTCGCTCTGGAGCGATGGACGCTAACATTCTCACAGACCTTCTAAAAAGCGATTCCTTTGGAGCTCTTGTGGATGCTACCCATCCCTATGCTCTAAGGGTAAAAGAGATGGCCAAAGAGGTCTGTGAAACGTTGACTTTACCCTACCTGCGTTGGGAACGCTCATCACTGGATTTAGAAGATCATCCCCTCCTCCATTGGGCGGAAGACATCCCCGCTGCTGCTCAAATTGCTGTTAAGCTAGGACAACGTATTCTGTTAACCACCGGAAGCAATGCCTTACCAGAATGGGTATCTCTGCCCTCTCTGAAAAATAAAGAAGTCTACATTCGCGTCCTACCTACGTCTCAGGTATTGGCACGCTGTGAATCCTTAGGCTTCAAACCCAATCAAATCATTGCTGCACAAGGCCCTTTTTCCCAAGAGTGGGATGAAGCGATGTTCAAGCAATTAGGTATCGAGGTTGTCATTGCCAAAGAAAGTGGGAAAGTGGGAGGGACCCTAGAAAAAGTACAAGCCTGCCTCTCCTTGCACATCCCATTGGTGCTCCTCAAGAGGCCGCCCGCTGAAATTCAAGCTACTAATTATTTACATGCCAGTACGATACCTCAGTTTATTAAACATTTGGAGGCAATTTTATGAAATCAGAAATCATTCTCTTAGGACACGGTAGTCGCCGTGCCGAAGCTAATCAAGGACTTTTAGTTGTAGCTGAAAAAGTAAACCGCTTACTAGGACAATCGGTAACACCTGCTTATATGGCCCATGATCGCCCTAGCCTTCCTGAAGCCGTAGAAGCAAAAATTAAGGGTGGCGCAGAGCGAATTATTATTATGCCTCTTTTTCTCTTCAGAGGGATTCATGTATCCGTGGATATCTATGAGGAATTACACGAAATTAGAGAACAGTATCCGAACGTCGAAATCGTTTACACCAAAGAACTGGGTGCAGATGATGGAATTGCAAGTTTGGCAACCCTCCGAATTAAGGAGGCAATGGACGAATGAACGATTTTATCTTAAACCCTGGGCAAATCGAAACGGAAAGTATGCGCCTCATACGAGCTGGTCTGATCCGTCCGTGGACAGAGGCTGACATCCCAGTTGTGGAACGAATCATTCATACCAGCGGGGATCCGTCCCTAGAGCGTGATATTGCGATTCATCCAGAGGGAATTGCTTGTGGACTCAAGGCTCTCCGAGAGGGTGCGAATGTCATTACTGATGTGGAAATGGTTCGTGCGGGGATCTCCAAGGAGAAACTGAAATTATTAGGGGGCACAGTAGAGTGCTTTCTCAATTCTCCTGAGGTTGCTGAACAAGCGAAAGCATGGGGAATTACGCGCTCAATGACCGCTTTTCGCTTACATCCAGAACGTTTGCGTGGCTCGATCGTTGCTATCGGCAACGCTCCAACCGCACTAATTGAAGTCTTACGTTTAGCCGAGAATCCCGAAACACGTCCTGCTTTGATCATCGGAATCCCTGTTGGTTTTATCGGGGCAAAAGAGTCCAAGGATCTCCTTTGGAAACGCCATGATATTCCGTCGATTACAGTCTTAGGAACTCGGGGGGGAAGTCCGCTCGCTGCAACGGTTGTTAATGCGTTAATTTATACTGTCTTACGGCAACTTAATCAATAGACTCTTGGCCATGCCGATATAAGTTCTTTAGTATCGTAAAAGCACCAGCTTAAAAAAAGAGGGTGATGAAATGTCTGTATCAGCAAAGCTCATGATCCAAGGAACCTCGTCAAGTGTCGGAAAAAGCGTCTTGGCTGCGGCATTTTGCCGAATTTTTTATCAAGAAGGCTATCGAGTGAGTCCTTTTAAAGCCCAGAATATGGCCCTGAACTCCTTTGTAACCACCGCTGGCGGAGAAATGGGGAGGGCACAAGTAGTTCAGGCTCAAGCCGCTGGAGTGGAACCCGAAGTGCGCATGAATCCGATTTTGCTTAAACCCAGTGGACCCACTGGTTCTCAAGTGGTCATCATGGGGCAGTCTCAGGGAAATGTGACAGCCCTACGATACCACGGTGAATATCAGCGCATGACTTGGCCCTATGTCACCGATGCCCTCCACGGACTTATTAATGAATATGAGATCGTGGTGATTGAAGGAGCAGGAAGTCCTGCCGAAGTTAATCTTAAATCGAACGATATTGTCAATATGCGTGTGGCACTAGAAGCAAATTCACCCGTCTTACTTGTGGCAGACATTGACCGTGGCGGGGCCTTGGCTTCCGTCGTGGGAACGTTGGAATTAGTGGAACCCGAAGAACGGGCGATGATCAAAGGAATTATTTTTAATAAATTTCGCGGGGAAATCAAACTTTTGCAACCTGCTTTAGACTTCATTGAAGAACGAACTGGAATTCCAGTTGTTGGGGTAGTCCCTTATTTTAAAATTCGCATTCCCGATGAGGATTCCGTGGCCTTGAACGAGGCGAATGAAAAACCCTCGGTTTTTTTAGCAGAACAATTAGACGTCGCCGTGATTCGATTTCCCTACATTTCAAACTTTACGGACTTCGATGCTCTTCAAGACGAACCCGATGTCTCAGTGCGTTATGTTACGGAAGCAGGGAATCTGGGAAAACCGGATCTGATGATTCTTCCTGGCAGTAAAAATACCCTAGCTGACTTGCGTTTTCTACATGAGAGCGGTTTAGGAACGCTGATTCATAAGCTTTGTGAGGAAGAAGTTCCCCTAATTGGGATTTGTGGCGGGTACCAGATGATGGGGCGTTCTGTGAAGGACCCACTTCATACGGAATCCGAACTCGAAGAGGTTTTAGGGCTGGGGATTCTTCCGATGGTGACTGAATTTTATCCGCAGAAACATACCGTCCAAAGTAAGGGAACTATTCTGTCGGATTCCGACTTTTTTAAAGCCTGTACAGGAGAAACTGTGGTTGGGTATGAGATTCACATGGGACGCTCCACGTTTGATGAAGGACATGCCCCACTTTTTAATTTAACCTCGAATGGAGAAACCACTGCGGATGGTTTGCAAGCCGGAACAGCTTATGGAACCTACTTGCATGGCATCTTTGATAATGACAGTTTGCGGACAGCACTTTTAGTCTGGATGTGGGAACGCAGGGGGCAACGCAGACCTGTTGAAGCATCACTTTCCCAGGCAGCGTTGCGCGAATCAGCGTTCAATGAGTTGGCAGATTTAGTGCGTCAGAGTGTTGATCTTGAACGTGTGCGTGCTATTATGGGGTTAGAGGCTGATCTGGTCCCGAACGATGCAGAGAGCATAAACGAAGCCTCCGAAGGGAAAGCCCAGGACCTGGTAGATTAATATGACGGAAGCGTATAATTTGTTTTCTGCAGTTCTCCCAATCGCTGTCCTCGTCGGATTTCTTCTCGACCAAATCTTAGGCGACCCACGCAATTGGCCTCATCCAGTCGTGGGCATCGGAAACATCATTGTTTTTTTTGAGCGACATCTT
>JAJYAS010000521.1 GCA_021779415.1 Bacillota bacterium | reverse complement strand
ACCAAACCGTTAATAAGCTGCAAAACATCCTTAGCCTCTTCTGTGTTTCGAACAGGAGGAATAATAAGTGGAATCCCTCCCGCATTTTTAATACTCTCAACATAGTAATGCCGGGGGAATGTCTTTAGTTCTTCAGAACAATGCGCCGCCGTAATACCCACAATTGGTTTTCCTAACATCTTTATCCCTCTCCTCTCACTATACAAATAAAAACAGCGTCGGTTTTTGCTCCGCCACGCTGCCTTCTTCATTCCATAAGCTCTATCCTAAATATCCGCTAGCCCTAAACTGATTTCAATGGCCTGGTCCACTCTCAGCATTACTTCTTCATCTAAGACAGCCACTTTTTCCTTGAGACGACTTTTATCAATCGTCCGAATTTGCTCTGTCAGAATAACGGAATCCCGCTCTAAGCCACTTCGTTTAGCTCTAACTTCAACATGAGTTGGCAATTTCGCTTTCGCAATCTGAGACGTGATTGCGGCAATAATTGTCGTCGGGCTGAATTGATTCCCAATGTCGTTTTGAATCACAAGGACTGGACGAGTTCCTCCCTGCTCTGATCCGACAACGGGGTTAAGCTCTGCGTAATAAATCTCCCCGCGTTTAATGATCATCTGTGACACTCCACCATTGTTACTTCATAGCACTCTAATACTTCTTGTTCTGCTGAAAACAGCTCTCTAGCTATTGATAAATTCAGCTGCGCCATTTCTAAGTACCCTCTACGCATCTGCTCATGGATTCCCTTTTTCCGGCGTTCATGAAGGATGTTGTTAAGCGCTTCTCGAATAAATTCGCTGCGATTTCGTTTTTCTACAGTGACGATCCCGTCTACTTCCGCAAGCAAACTTTCGGGCAAACTGATCATAATCCGTTTACTTTCTGCCAACATTAGCACCCCCAAGTCATTTAGCCAAAGCTATACTCTATTATAGACAGCAATGCAAAAAAGTGTCAACGAAGAAGTAGGGTAACTAAGCTTAAATACTATGAAAAAGTAGCTGTTTTCGAATGTAAATTATGGCAAATAGTCAATTCCAACATAAATTTTTGCTAGAATATTGTTTATCACTGATAGTATTACAGTATATCACTCTTGATATACTGTAATTTGCGCCAGCTTGAAAGTTTATACGGATGAGATAAGTAACCAACGAATTGAATTCAGGCTTGCTTCAAGAGCTTATGAAGCATAGCTTCATGGGCTAACTCCTCTAAGCGGTCGTCGAGTTCCATTACGGGAGTTTTTCCTCCGCGCCTTTGAATCGCCAATTCCAACAACAAATCAGCTAAATGCGGATTCTTGGGAAGAAGCGGGCCATGCAAGTACGTACCGAAGACATTTCGGTAACGTACCCCTTCCGCCTGATCTTCCCCGTTATTTCCATGCCCATGCAATACCTTACCTAAAGACTTAACTCCTTCACCCAAATATGTTTTTCCGGAGTGGTTCTCAAACCCAACCAACGTCCTGAATTTATGGGCAGGTGCTCGCATCGACTCCACATCATCCTGATCATAGCACAGCACTTTTTCATCAAGCTCCACAACAACATTTCCGATCAAACGTTTCGCTCCGGCGATAGTCCAAACATCTAAAATACCCAACCCCTGAATCTTTTCTCCACCAGCCATTTGATAGTATTTTCCCAACATTTGATAACCACCGCAAATTGAAAGCACCACAAGACCATTCTCTATGGCCCTTCGGAGTTCATCCTCCCGACGCATCAAATCTTGAACCAATAGGCCTTGTTCTCTGTCAGATCCCCCGCCCAGAAAAAGAATATCCATCCCCATAAAATCCAGGTCTTCCCCTAGCGAAGCCTGTTGAATTACTGGTTCAATTCCTCGCCAACGGCAACGGGCCGCCAAAGCCAAAATATTCCCCCGATCTCCATAGAGATCCAGCAAATCCGGATAAAGGTGGCAAATTGTCAGTTTCATGTGCTTGCCTCCTCTCCACGACTATTCGCCTTAACACTCGATGAGCCGGCCTTCTTTTGCCGCTCCTCCAAAATCTCGCGCAGAGGGAAAAGCAACGTGTACGTGGGCAATATGAAGGCGACCCCGTTTTCTTCACGCTGAGCTTGTAGCAAATCAAGAGCCGAAGTTAGCGTATGTTCAAGGACCAGCTTTTCTTCGGAAATCCCAGCGTATTTAAGCCTTAAAGCCATGTCCTCTGCGCGAAGCCCTGTACAAATCACTTGACGTATCCTTGCCTCCTGCACTCCTAAGAGTTCAAAATTAACATCCCAAAGCCAAGATATATCCCGCCCGTCAGCCGCTAAATCATTAATTCCGATCAATATACGCAGCGGTTTGTCCGCGCCAAGCATCGCTCGTATAACCTGATCAAACCCAGTCGGGTTTTTAACGAGAGTTAAAGTGATGTCTCCTTCTGGTAGATAAAACCGTTCCATCCGCCCAGCTTGGGGAATAAACTCTCGCAACCCTTTTTCAATCGCACGACCGTCTAATCCAAGTCGGCGGGCAGCTGTCAGGGCTGCCATCGCGTTGTAGAGATTATAGTACCCTTGCAAAGCAATTGTAAACGAGGTCACACCCACCCGAAACAGAAGCAGTCCCTCCTCAAGGCGGACGTTCTGGGCCAAGATTTCAGGCTCAGGGCGATGAAATCCACACCCGCTACAATCAAAAATCCCCAATTGTCCATAATGAAAAAGCGTATATTCAAGTTCAGTGCCACATACGGGACAAAACTTTGCTTCCCTGGTTTCCTGGCTCTCACTTCGACTATCTGGAGTACGCTCCACTCCATAATAAATGCTCCTCCTATGATCCGTACCAAACTGGGCCACTAAAGGATCATCTGCATTTAACACAAGGACCGTTTCTTGAGGTATTGAGCCTCTAACCATGCGAACGGTCGTATCCAGCTCCCCATAACGATCAAGCTGATCCCGAAAGAAATTAGTGACAATCGCCAGACTGGGAGAGACTTGTTCACAAAATTTTGGCACTGTAGCCTCATCCACTTCCAACAAAGCTAAGCTCGTCCGAGATGACCCACTCCAGCGAGTGTTTTGTATCAATGCCCCTGTAATACCCGTTACAAGATTCGCCCCAGCCTGGTTAAACGCAAAGCCTTTTCCAGCCCCACGCAATATGCTCGCAAGCAGATTGGCTGTCGTCGTTTTGCCATTGGTCCCAGTGACCATTATGATCCCTTCCGTATACGCCGCACTCAAATGTCTCATGATCTCTGGGTCAAGCCAATGCGCTATTTTTCCGGGCAAGGTAGTCCCTTTTTTTCCCGTGACTTGTAAACCCATCGTAATTATTTTACCTGCCCATAAGGCAACCCAAAAACGCCACGTTCGTGTCATGTTTACTCCTTTAATCCTAGTCAATTCTAGTTAATCCTATTAATTGTAGCACTCTTATTTGTATTATCAACCAAAAATAGTTGACTGCAAACATTTATGCAAAATATCTTAGTCAAGATCTTCCCAAAAGAAAAACCTCCCGAACCTTTAACGATTCAGGAGGTTTATTCAAAGCGCCTACCGCCAAGTAACTAAGGGAGCATTCCTTTTAGGACGACGATAATACTTATACTGAGGATAACCAAGCATAACCGCGCCAAAACAGCGATGTCCTTCCGGCAGCCCTAACGCTTCACGCAGCGGTGGGTATACATTAGCGGCGGATGTCAGATAGCCGGCCCAGCACGTTCCTAACCCTTTAGAAGCAGCATATAGTTCCAGATAGGTTAAGGCTATCACACAGTCGGCTT
>JAJYAS010000520.1 GCA_021779415.1 Bacillota bacterium | reverse complement strand
CTCAGTGACTACGAGTACCTGCTGACAGCCGGTGATTGTGGAAATCACCACACATCCAATTCCCGGGGATCCGTCGATCAACACCGACTTGTTCTGGCGTCGGCCCTCATCCCGAGCCAAGCGCCGCACCTCCGCCACTAACTTCCCTGAACCGTCTGCCGCTAAGTACAGCTCCGCATGAGCAAAATCCCCCACATTGGTTTCTGACAGAAAGACTTTTCCAGTCCCCTCGGGATAAAGTTGAATCGCTTGAGTGGGGCAAGCATAGACACAGGCAGCGCATCCTTCACAACGCTTTGAATCAATATAAGGAACGAGCACTTTTTCAGTGACTGCCTCGTAGCGACATACTTCTTCGCAGCGCTTACAATCGATGCAGAGCGTGTTATCAATACGAGCCGTCTGATTTCCTACATATTCTGTTTCTTTTTTGACTTGGTGCGCAAGAACCAGATGTAAATTGGGAGCTTCAACATCGCAATCCGCGACAATCATTGATTCCGCTAGCTCAGCAAATGCCGCCGCCACCGTTGTCTTCCCAGTTCCGCCTTTGCCAGAAATAATGGCAATCTGCTTCATGCTCTCTCCCCCCCAGCTCTCCTCTGGTTGACTTCAGTAAAAATACGTTCGCTCAGCGTCTTGAACAAATCATCCCACTCAGGTTCGTGGATTAAGTTCAGTCCTCGTGAGTATAGTTTGGCAATTTCTAAATCAAAGGGAATACTACCTAAGAGAGTAATGTCCTCGATTGTGCAATACTCCCGAATGAGGGGGCCTCCATCGTCTTTATTGACAATAACCCCAAAGTCTAATCCCATTTCTCGCATGAGTCGAACGGCAATCTTTAAATCATGCAGGCCAAAGAGGGTGGGCTCCGTCACTAGAAGTGCTAAGTCGCTACCTTCAGCAGAGTGGATCACACTGCAGGAACTGCCTGGGGGACAATCGGCCACGATTACCTCCTCCACTTGCGAGTTGTGTTCCTTCTCGTGATGGCGCAACTCCCGAATCACGGGTCCAGAGAGGGATTCCCCTTCTTTTAATACTCCTTGTAAACATTGCAAACCGTCTCGATCTCCCTCATCTATTTGCCCAAGTGGTCGCTTCACTTCGTCCACCGCCCCTGCAGGGCAAACGATTCCGCATGTGCCACAGCCATGACACAGTTCTGGGAAAACCAATACTTGGCCTCCGACAACTGCTAACGCATGATATTGACAAGCCTCGCTGCACTTTCCACACAGCGTGCACGCCCCATTAATTTCTGGATACGGTAAAGGAACTTCAGAAGTAGCTCTGATTTGCGGACGCAAAAATATAAATCCATTTGGTTCTTCTACATCATAGTCAACATAGGTCGTTTGACAATGAGGAGCCAAACTGAGAGCCAGATTTACTGCTACAGTCGTTTTGCCAGTTCCCCCTTTGCCGCTAAGCACGGCCAACCTCATTAAAATTCCTCCTTAGACAAGCCATTTTTTTGACCGTTTTCTCTAACGTTCTCCTGCATGTGCTTCTCCAGCTTTACTGATCTTAACCAAATGGCCTTCTTTCCAAGCCATGATAGCCTCGATAAGTGTCATGCTTTCGCTTGCAGTGTAAGCCGGTATGTTTCCAGCCTCAATTACTCGCAGAGCATTGGGACCCAAACTACCCGTTATTAAGACTTCCACCTTTTCCTTCGCCATGTATTCTGCGGCAGCGATGCCTGCACCACCGGTCCCGGACAATGCCGGATTGTCTTTATATTCCGCCGTATGCCGGGGATCTTCGGAATCACAAAACAGGAAATACGGGCATCGTCCGAACCGATCATCCACAAACTTGTCGAGGTCGCGTCCCCCTGTTGAAATTGCAATACGCATCTTACTCCATCCTTTCTTTACCTAAAGTCGCAATCGATAAAATCTAAGTTCTCTTCAACTACGCTTCGTTTCTTACCTAAGGGATTATATACTCCACTACAGAATTCCAATCCCCAAGTACAATAAAATAACTTAATTTTAATCAAATAATTTATTGATGTTTTAGGCAAAAAAATATTAAGTGTGTAATGCGCAAATTGTTCATACTCTTATCGTTTACAGTAAAAAATGATTTTAAAGGAATCTCATTGGTTGGAAATGCAATCTTTTGACGTCTGCCTTACATGAACATGATTATCCGACATTCATCTTTTTTGAGCATATGCTCAATTCAAGTATATCTAACCCGGTTCAATAAATCAAGTTTGCTTTAGCAAAATAGATACAAATTCTTAGCACGAGTACCCAGCTGAACAAGTTATTAAAGTTCACCCGTAAAATGCCTATAGTTAAAGCCCTATCCAGTTAGTGGATAGGGCTTTAACTATATTTGTGTGTCAACGTCAGATTCATGAGCGCACTGCGTGCACTTAATCTTAAGTGTGCCATTGTTAATTGGAATACGTATTTTTGTAGAACATTTTCTGCATTCAACAACTCGATGGTCGACAAGTTTTAGAATCTTTGCCGGGTTGAACCCCGTAACAAAGTCTTTTCCAATTAGAAAAGTAGGGACTCCTCTAATATTTTTTCTCTGCAATTCCTCTCTTGCTTTAGCATCAACGTTAATGTCCTTTTGTTCAAACTGAATCTTATTCTGGAAAAGGAAGTTTTTTGCTATCTTACATGAAGGACAGGTTTGTGAGGTAAACATAATGACATCTTTCATGACCCAATCTCCTTATTTTCTTCCATGTCTCACAGTCTGTCCTCTTCGGCCATTGCACTAATTAAAATGTTTTTTAGGCGTTCCAATCCAACTGTGCGCCCTTCCAATGGTATAGAGGCCCAATCGGAAAAGTCTAAGATTTCCTCGACATGCTCCATGGCATACTCATCAAAGAAACCTATTGGATCAAGCATGATCCCTCCGCCGGTATACTGTGGAAAGTTCTCGTTCGCATTTGCTTTATCCCAGCCCTTAAAGACCATATCGCGGTATTTCAGCCACCCTGGCGTACAAAACCAAACCTTTTGCCCTTCGGCCAATGTCTCTCTTTCGTCCACGGTAGCCAACATGTCCAGACAGTTTTCCACCTCAGTTCGGGCGATGTAGTACCCCTCTTCTCGCATTTCTTCAATGACAGTATCGATGGTTCGATATGGATTGCGAATGTTGATGTAACAATACTTGCCTCCATAGACCACAATTATTTTTTTGGCGTTTTTCTTAGCTACTTCCAATTGCTTTTGTAATTGATTTTCTAATTCGTCGGGAACTTGATGAAGTCCCGGCGCAGTATAAATCACTTGCGCATCTAGAAAACCAGTTTCTTTTAAATAATTTAATTCCGGGATCATAGTTCCGCAGGCCACAATGGCATAGTCACCAAATGAAATGCTATTTGCCAATATAATCCCCACCTTCTCAATTTCTCATCCCAAAAAGTCGATCACGTAATTTCCTCTTATTTTCCGATTATAATACCCCATATGGGTATAGTCAAGGGAAACTACGTCCACAGAGAAACACTTCGGGGTGAAGGCGAGCCTTTCGCCACACTGCGACACATAACGCAAACTCCTGCAATGTGGATCGAACACGAAAAGCGGATGAGCTTTTCGCCACACTGCGACTTATAGCGCACACTCCTGCAGTGTGGGACCCACTATTGACCTGCAATATAACGCAAAAAGACTACCTCGTTAGAGATAGTCCTTTTGCATGTTTACCTGGCGATGACCTAGGTTTCCAGGGGCCTGCGCCCCAAGTATTATCGGCCCTGGAGGTCTTAACTTCCGTGT
>JAJYAS010000519.1 GCA_021779415.1 Bacillota bacterium | reverse complement strand
TACCTTTGGCCTCGAATGTCAAACAAAAAAGGCCATCTCTTAAGAGTTCATATTTATGGAATTCTCTACAAGGCAAATGGCATCATTGGTCAGGTAAGACGGATGTAGCTATTCAAAATTGGGTGGATTTACTGAATCAAGATTCGAACAAGGCGCGTTTTGCAGAGGTCAGACATTTGATCGAAGTTCAGGCTTTTCAGGAAGCAAGAGATTATTTAGAACGTTTGGATCGTGACCATCATGAAGATTCAGCGGAAATATCTTATCTGCTCGCCCGGTGTTGTCTTGGACAAGCACTTATACCACAGGCAAAGCAATTAATTGAGCAAGCTATCCACGAAAAGCCACAGAAGGCCTGTTATTGGGACTTACTGGCGGATTGTCACTTAGAACTTGGAGACTGGCGCGAGGGAATTAAGGCCCTAGATAATTCATTTCGTGCGTCCCCCCAAAGAGCAGAAACAAATTTTCGTCTGGGGACTATTTACGCTTATCATGAAGAGTATATGGAGGCCTTAAGGTGTTTTCAAGGATGTTGCCAACTTAAGCCACGCGAATCCTTATACTGGGAAATGAAGGCTGAGATGCATTTACAGTTAGAACAGTTGCCTGACGCCTGTATAAGTTTTGACAGAGCGCTTCGTTATGGAGGAACCCTTGATTTAGCGGCTCGATTAGCTTACTGCTACATCCAGACAAATCAGATAAAAAAAGGAATTCAGTACTATAAATTCACGCTTAAATATGAACCGGATCATTACGATTCATTGAGCAATCTCTCTGCAGTTTATCAAAATCAAGGTCGATCCCAAGATGCTTTGAATTTGTTGGAACGAGCCAGGAAAATTTATCCCAAGGATCCAATTTTGCTTAATAATTTTGCCTTTACTTTAGTTCATCAGGGACGGACGAGAAAAGCTACGGAGTATTACCGTGAAGCGTTAGAGTTGGCCCCTAATCACCCGCTCATTCTCTATAATTTAAGTGTTTGCCTAACTCGTAAAGGTAATTGGCAGGAAAGCATTGAGACACTGAACCAGCTCTTTAAAATTGATCCGAATCATTCCGCGGGTTGGGCCTTGCTAGGAACTATTTATGATCAAATGGATCAATATGATACGGCGATTGACTGTTTTAAGAAACCTCAAAAACTGAAGATCAGTTTCAGATTTATTGATATTTCATTTTCTTTTGTAAATAATAATGGTAAAATGGATTGTAAAATGTCAAATAAGGAGTTTAAAATGTTTCAGGTATGTGTTCAATTGCATTTTGATGCAGCTCATTTTATCCGTAATTATGATGGTAAATGCGCAAACTTGCATGGTCATCGATGGAATGTAGTAGTTTGTATCGAGGGTAGAGAATTAGATGATTTGGGAATGTTGATCGATTTCAGTGAAGTAAAGAAAGCCATGAGAAAATCATTAACATTGCTGGACCATAGTTTGTTAAATGACATACCTTCCTTTGGTTCTCAAGGGGTCAACCCCACAGCTGAGCACCTTGCCCAATTCATGTTTAGGAAACTACAGAACGATTTGGTCTTAGGGGATAAGAGTTTGGCATGGGTAAAGATCTATGAATCGCCAGATACATGGGCCATTTACAAGGAGGATTGATCAATGGCTGGTATCGTCTTACTTTCAGGTGGTTTAGACTCAACAGTTGCCTTAGCTCTCTATTTAGAAAAGAATAATCTTAAGTTGGCCCTTACCTTTGATTATGGACAGAGGGCCAACGAAAAAGAAATTTTGTCAGCTCAAAAAATAGCGGAATATTATGACATTCCGCTTCGAGTTGTTCCCTTGCCTTTTTTGCAGGAACAGACCCATTCCGCTCTTGTCAATCGCTCAGAGGATGTGCCTAATATCGGAATCGAAGAGCTTGATCTTCAAGGAGTAACGCTGAAGAGTGCAAGTCAAGTATGGGTTCCGAATCGTAATGGTCTATTTATGAATATTGCTGCCATCTTTGCTGAAAATATGGGGGAACCTTCGGACATCATCACGGGTTTTAACCGAGAGGAGGCCGCGACGTTTCCTGATAATTCCTTAGAATTTATAGATGCAATGAACCGTTGTCTTATCTACTCAACTCAAGAAAAGGTGAGCGTCGTCAGTCCCACGTCAAATTTAACGAAAGCTGAGATTGTCAGAGAAGGATTGCGATTGAATGTTCCATTCGAGTATATCTGGAGCTGTTATGAGAATAAGGCTAGAATTTGTGGGCAGTGTGAGAGCTGCCAAAGGTTAAAACGCGCTTTGATGAGCAATAAGGCTCAGGGACTTGTCAATCAATTGTTTGGAGACGTATAAGGATAGTCCTTAACGTTTAAGAAAAGAAGGCGTTAAAGAAAAGAGGGAATAATCATAAAATACTCTGTGGAGCACAAACCTCTGAACTATGATGGTAGTCAGCTTCAATCTTTGTTTGCTTATAAGAACTTTGGCCTTAAGGGTGATAGCATTATCGTATTTCGTGGCTGGTGCCGTGTCGAACAAAACGAGATGGTCGATATAGAGGATGTTTTAGCCAAGGACTGGATCTTTAGCGAGGACATGTTGCATTTTATTGTTGAACATTTCGAGATGGATTTAGAAAAGACAATTATTCGCCAACGGTTACTTATCGCGACGATCAAGGAAGAACTCGAAAAGCTTGGGGTTACAACCCTAAGACGGAGTGGGGATGATCTCTATGAGGGGGATAAGAAACTCTCTGTGAGTATTGCCACTCTTTCCCCGGTATCTTCCCTTATTCATTGTGGACTGAATATTTTGAATGAAAACACACCGATTCCTACGATTGGCCTTGCTAATCTACAGATTAAGGACCCCTTAGCATTTGGGGAGAGTGTTGCCCAACATTATTGTGATGAGGTACGGTCCATGCGCCTCGCACGTTGTAAAGTTCGAGGGGTGCAATAATGCTAAACCTTCCGGTTACTGAAATTTTCTCGTCGATCCAAGGGGAAGGTCCTTATGTGGGAGCTCGTCAGATCTTTCTTCGCTTGCCAAAGTGCAATATCTCTTGTCCCTATTGTGATACTGAGACTAAGGTGCCTCAAACGTTTCGGCTGGAAACAGAACCAGGCTCACGTATTTTTGAGGAGATGGATAATCCCGTATCCTTGGCTAAGTTACTAGAACTACTACAAACCTTTGATTTTTCGATGCACCACTCTCTGAGTGTTACTGGGGGAGAACCCCTGCTTTGGGTCAAAGAACTACAGGCTTTGTTTCCCCTGATTAGGGAGAAACGTTTGAAGATTTACCTTGAGACGAATGGGACGTTACCGAGCCAACTGCTTGAAGTTTTACCCATGATTGATATCATCAGCATGGATATTAAGTTGCCGTTTGCAGGTCAGTCTTTTTGGAATGAGCATGAGTCCTTTCTGAGAAACAGCCAGACTAAAGAAGTTTTTGTTAAAATTGTCGTTAATGAAGATACCCCTCAGAAAGACCTTGAAAATGCCCGCGACTTAATTGCTGGGGTCAACCCATCAATTCTGACGATCCTTCAACCAGTTACCAAAACGCGTGGCATTAATACTCCGAACTCTTGCCAGCTCTTAGAGTGGCAAAGCCTTTTTCTTAAGAAACTAAACAATGTACGAGTTATTCCGCAAACTCACGTTTTTATGGGACAGCTTTGATTGTGTAATGAGGATTGAAGAGAGAAAAGGGGAAAAGATTATGGGGATGGATCTAGAAAAAATTGAGCAAGCTGTTTTCATGATTTTAGAGGCTGTAGGGGAAGACCCTA
>JAJYAS010000518.1 GCA_021779415.1 Bacillota bacterium | reverse complement strand
TCCTACATCTTGCTGATAACTCGCCCGTTTTAATTTTTATTACTGCCTGCTTGAGCATTATCCCTCTTTCAGGCTATATGGGGAAAGCCACAGAAGAAATCGCGATCTACGTTGGCCCAAGAATTGGGGGCTTGCTCAATGCCACCTTTGGTAATGCGGCAGAACTGATCATTACAATCTTTGCGCTTAAGGCAGGCCTTCTTGAGGTGGTTAAAGCATCCATAACAGGTTCTATTATTGGTAATCTCCTTTTAGTGCTAGGGCTTAGCATGCTCCTTGGTGGGTTTAAGTATAAAACTCAGAAATTCAACCGGGCAGTGGCTGTAATGCATACTTCCATGCTCCTTATGGCTGTAACAGGGTTAATCATACCTGCCGTCTTTCTTAGCACCCACTCTAATCCTGCAGCTGAACCCCTCAGTCTGGGAGTAGCCGCAATCCTGATGCTCGTATACTTGCTCAGTTTAATCTTTTCTCTACATACCCATAAGGATGTCTTTCGTCCAAGCCAGGAAAGTTCAGACAAACCCAAATGGTCAAAACTTAAGTCTTTTACCATTTTACTAATAGCTACGTTCTTTGTCGTTATCGAAAGCGAATTTCTGGTTGCAGGCATCGAACCTGTCGTTAAAACCCTAGGTATCAGCGAACTGTTTATCGGAGTCATCGTTATTCCGATCATCGGTAATGCCGCTGAGCATTCCACCAGCGTTATGATGGCCCTGAAGAACAAAATGGACATTAGCTTAGAAATCGCCATTGGCTCAAGCACTCAAATTGCACTTTTTGTCGCACCCTTACTGGTCTTTATCGGATACTCTATGGGCCGACCCCTTGACTTCTTATTTACCAGTTATGAACTGATTGTCATCATCATGCCAACCGTCATCACCGCGATTATTAGTATGGATGGTCGCTCCAATTGGTTAGAAGGCGCCCAGCTTTTAGCAGCCTATTCCATTATGGCCTTAGCCTTTCTTTTTGTTTGATCCTTTTTTTCCACTTAAAAAAGCAAATTCCTACTTTCAAAGAACTCCAGGCTGGAAGCTTAACGCTTCTAGCCTGGAGTTCTTCTTTTCTTTTTTCTGATTTCTAGGGCTTTGCCTTTGTTCCCTTTGTATTAAAAACTATTTAAACTGTTGTCTTACTTCCCCCTAAATAAGCTTCTTTAACTCTGGGATTAGCCGCCACTTCCTCTGCTGTACCATTATAAACAATCTTACCTGTTTCCAAAACATAGGCGTAATGGGCAATTTTCAAAGCCTGGCGTACGTTTTGTTCTACAAGCAGAACCGTAGCACCCTCCTGATTGATTTCTTGAATGACTTTAAAAATATCAGCCACAACCATCGGAGCCAACCCCATTGAAGGTTCATCTAACAATAGGAGCTCCGGTTTAGCCATCATAGCCCTGCCAATCGCTAACATTTGCTGTTGTCCACCAGAGAGGGTCCCCCCAAGCTGGTTTTTGCGTTCCTCAAGCACCGGAAAGCGATTAAAAACCGAGCGCAGGTCAGCTGTAACCTGACCATCCTTCCTTTGATAAGCACCCATCTCCAGGTTTTCTAAAATTGTCATTTTACTGAGGATATTTCGTCCTTCAGGTACTAAGGAGATACCCAGGGAGACAATCTTATGCGGCGCTAATCCCTGGATCTGCTTTCCTTTATAAATAATCCGCCCGGATTCTGGCTTAAGTAACCCAGACAAAGATTTCATTGCCGTTGTTTTACCTGCCCCGTTTGCTCCAATTAGAGAGACAATCGAGCCAGCAGGAACCTCGAGATCAATGCCTTTTAGTGCTTTGATACTACCATAACCGGTAACGAGTCCTTCAATTTTGAGCACTAGGCATCCTCCTTCCCCAAATAGGCTTCAATGACAGCTGGATCCACCTGAACTTCAGTGGGTGTTCCTTCTGCAATTTTAACCCCAAAATTAATGACGACTAAACGATGACAAATATTCATCACCAAATTCATGTCATGTTCAATAAGGAGGATAGTCTTGCCCATTTGGTTGATAGTTTTAATCAGCCTTTCAAGATCCTCAGTCTCGTTTTCATTCATACCGGCTGCCGGTTCATCGAGAAGCAGAATTTCCGGCTCAGCGGCCAAGGCCCTAGCAATTTCTAAACGTCGCTGTCTGCCATAAGCCAAAGCCCCGGCAGGGGTTTTAGCACTGTCTTCAATTCCAACCAATTCCAGTAATTCTTGAGCTCGTTTCCTAGTCCTTGCTTCCTCCTGACGTTGGGCAGTGGGCTGAAAAATACCAGCCCAAAAGCCTGACTTAGTCTGGGAATGAGCCCCGACCATCACATTTTCCAAGGCCGTCATCTGATCAAAGAGCTTAATATTCTGAAACGTTCTAGCTAAACCGAGTTTAGTCACCTGGTAGGGCTTCATTGCTAATAGACTACGATTATTAAAACGGATTTCCCCCTTAGTTGGCGCAAAAATGCCAGTAATCAAGTTGAAAAGAGTGGTCTTGCCGGCACCATTAGGCCCGATAATACCTAGAATCTCTCCCTTTTTCAATTGAAAACTTATATCATTCAAGGCCGCGAGCCCCCCAAATTCTTTGCTTACGTGCTCAAGAGTTAAGATCACTTTGAGGACCTCCTTCCTAACTTGGTACGCCAAAAGCGGACCGTCTCTTCAGAAATCAGTCCAAGCGGCCTAAAGGCCATCATTGCAACTAGAATAGCCCCATAGATCATCATTCGATAATCAGATGCTGCACGTAAAAATTCGGGCAGTAGAGTAAGGAGCAAGGCACCCAAAATAGGGCCCCACACTAAGTTACTCCCGCCAAACACTGCAAAAATAAGAATTTCAACCGTTCGATGATAATCAAAATCCTTGGGACCGATGTAGAACGTCAAATGAGCGGATAGTCCACCTGCAACCCCAGCAATAAAAGCTCCTAAAATAAATGCTAAGATCTTAAAGTAAGTAGTATTGATTCCCATTGCTTGCGCCGCCGTCTCGTCTGCCTTGATCGCTGCAAATGCCCTCCCTACTCGGGAAAACCCTAAACGACGGGTGAAAAAGAGCAACAACACAAGGATCACAAAAAGTATTAGCAAGACAGCACAATTGCTTATTTGCTGCAGACTTAAGCCCGCGAAACCGTCGGCTAAACCCAAAGCGCTTAAAACGTTTCCAGTTAGGACATTTAAGGAGGGTATCCCCGATATCCCTAATGCTCCGTTTGTAATCTTTAAATTGAGAAAGATAACCCTAACCACTTCGCCAAATCCCAGCGTGGCAATTGCCAAGTACAAGCCATTGAGTCTAAGAGCGGGAAAGCCGATAATGAGAGCAATCAGCACTGAAGCCATCCCCCCTGTAGGGATAGCTAGATACACGGGCAAACCTAACTTTATGGTTAACAAGGCAGACGAGTAGGCTCCAATACTCATAAAGCCAGCGTTACCCAGCGAAAGTTGCCCAGTAGCTAAGGTAAGGTAAATGCTAATCCCGAGAATGGCATTAATCAAAACAAACATCCCGATTTGGAGATAATAAGGATTCAGCAAGGAATTTAGCATTTATTTACCCCCTTGCTGATCGCGGCTGCCGAAAAGTCCTTGGGGACGAATAAAAAGGATCACGATAATCATCCCAAAAGCAACCGCATCTCTATAGGAAGAATTTCCATAAGCTACACTGAAAACTTCGGCAATGCCCAAGATCAGCCCACCTAACATTGCCCCAGTTATATTACCCATACCACCTAGGATAAGAACCGCAAGGCCTTTTAGCCCCAT
>JAJYAS010000517.1 GCA_021779415.1 Bacillota bacterium | reverse complement strand
ACAGGATTCATGAGATAAGGGTATTGTAAATTGTTACTTCTTCAGCTAAAATATCAAACATAAGGTGTGCACACCGATAACTCATGGAAAGAAAAAGCAAAGCAAAGGCGCTTTGAGCATACTCGCAAGAGTAGCTCAAAGCGCCTTTTATTTTCAAGGAGGTAGGATGATGAATACAGGAGATACAGGATTTATTATGATTTCGACAGCACTAGTTTTTCTTATGACACCGGGGTTGGCTCTCTTTTATGGTGGTATGGTCCGTAAAAAAAATGTTCTTAGTACCTTGATGCAAAGTTGGATCATTATGGGGATCATGTCTTTGCAGTGGATTTTAGTAGGGTATACCTTGGCTTTTGGGCCAGACTATCACGGTTTAATTGGAGGTTTAGATTGGCTGGGGTTAAACGGAGTCGGTATGGAGCCTAACTTGGATTATGCGGCTACCATTCCAGCGGTTGTCTTTATGGCGTTTCAAATGATGTTTGCAATCATTACTCCCGCGCTAATAAGTGGTTCTGTCGCAGAACGGATGCGTTTTCCCGCTTTTACTGTCTTCGTACTATTGTGGGCAACCCTCGTTTATGATCCTTTGGCCCATTGGGTTTGGGGTGTCGGTGGCTTTTTAAGGACTTTAGGTGCGTTGGACTTTGCTGGCGGAAACGTGGTGCATATCAGTTCGGGATACTCCGCTTTAATAGTGGCCATAATGCTCGGAAAACGCAAAGGGTTGGGTAAAGACTCCATGGCTCCGCATCACGTTCCGATGACCGTTTTAGGAGCTGGTCTTCTCTGGTTTGGATGGTTTGGCTTTAATGCTGGCAGTGCGCTAGGTGCAAATGGTCTAGCTGGAATGGCCTTTGTCAACACTAACACTGCTGCTGCTGCGGCGGCTATTGCTTGGGCAGTAGTAGAACGTATCCATAGAGGAAAATCCACCATTCTAGGCACAGCCAGTGGTGCAGTGGCTGGGTTAGTAGCTATAACCCCGGGGGCGGGATTTGTAACCCCTCTCTCTTCCATATTTATTGGCTTAGTAGGTGGCACGGTTTGTTATCTGGCGATTAGCGTAATGAAGGCAAAATTCGGATATGATGATGCTTTAGATGCCTTTGGTTGCCATGGAATAGGTGGAACCTGGGGAGCCTTGGCAACAGGGATCTTTGCGACTACCACCATTAATCCGGCAGGTGCAGACGGCTTGTTCTACGGGAATGCATCCCTCTTAGGAATTCAGGCAATAAGTGTAGGGATTACGATCCTCTTTACCGGAGCTGCAACCTTTATCATATTAAAAGGAATTTCTCTCGTTATGAAACTTCGTGTCAATGAGGAACAAGAATCCACAGGTTTGGATTTATCGTTACACGGCGAGACCGCCTATTCTGAATTCGTCTAAACGAATCCAAGTTTGCAAGGTGGGGATGGTTCTCAACTTGCATAACTCGAGTGCAAGTATGGGCGTAAATCAGGGGCAGTTACAGACTTTCATGACTAGTATGGAAAACGTAAATTTGAGTTTGGATTAATTAGATTATATTGGAGTGATTAAGATGAAGAAAATAGAGGCGATCATCCGTCCCGGAAAGTTAGATAATGTCAAAGATGCTTTGGGGAAGCATGGGGTTAACGGTTTGACCGTGACCCAAGTAATCGGGTGTGGTAAACAAAAAGGGAATACACAGATCTATCGGGGTGTGGAATATACGGTACATCTAATCCCTAAGGTCAAAATTGAGATCGTTGTATTAGATCAATTCGTAGATGAAGTTATTCAGATTATTAAGCAAGAAGCTCGGACTGGTGAGATCGGGGACGGAAAAATATTTGTTACTGCCGTCGAAAATGCATACACTATAAGGACGGGTGATAGTGGAGAAAAAGCTTTATAGTAAGCTTTCAACGATCATCAATAATATAGTTATAAAATTGAGAATTTCAAGGCAAAGAATTCGTTTAATTATATTGAAGGCGAATTCTTTGCCTATTTAAAGCGGTTAAACTTCCCCAGAAAAAACCAATAGAAGATTTTGAAAAAGCGTTACTTAAATAATTGGTAAAAAATGGAACAATAACTTTTGACAATCGTATACTATATCAAAGAATGAAAGGGGGATTTGAAATGGCATTCGGAGCTGGCGGAGTTGGCGGAGCTTGTGGCGGTGGCATTGGCGCTGGTATTGCTGCCGTAGTTGTAATAATTTTACTCCTCATTGCAATGGGAATTGTATTCTAAATCCTCAAACTCTTACGTTCATGGATTGAATTTGAAGGAGGTATAATAATGTACGGATTTGGTGGCGTTGGTTGTGGTTGTCGAGTAGCCCCGGTAGCAGTTGGTACGGGTGTAGGCGTAGGAATTATTGCGATCGCAATATTAATTTTAATTGCTTTAGGAGTTATCTTCTAAAAATGTCTAGTATGGAAAGGGTCCCCCTCAATCAAGGGGGACCCTTTCCATACTTATTAGGCATAAATTTCTATAAGTTAGGTTTAGCTATTTAGAATTTTTTTAGCAAACTCATCTTGGAAATCCGTGATAAAAGGAATGCCAGTTTCAATTTCCGTCTCACGATTAGCAGAGGAAATATCTGTTCGAGCAATTTGGCTGAGTGAGAATTTACGAGCACCTGCCATAAACTGTTGAAGTCCGCCCGCAAGTTTATCCGCTAAAGTCCAGACAGCAATTGCACCATAGGGAATCTTCTTCATGGCATCCGCACCAATCTTGCTTTGAATGTCATAATAACCTGCAAAGATTTCTTCCGCTTTCGAGCCGTGCTCCAGTACGCTCTTAGGTAAGGTATCCCAATTCCCATTCAAAACATTTCGGCGTTCGGGGTTAAGGGCTCCCTCGATGTTTGCACCGACAAACGCGGGGATCATAACCCCTCTCCCCATACACACCAATTTTGTAAAGGGTGCTCCTAAGGACAAGGCCTTAAAGATATGGTCTTCTCTGGCTAATCCGCCCGCAAAAGCCATATCAACCACTTTGTGTCCTTTAGCGGCTAAAATGCTGGCATATTCATAAGCTTTGGCATGGAGGAGGAGAGCAGGAACGCCCCAAGTCTCCATCATGTTCCAGGGGCTCATACCAGTACCACCACCGGAGCCATCAATTGTTAGTAAATCGAGTTGAGCGTCAGAGGCTAATTTGATAGAGGCTGCTAAAGCTTCCATACCGTAAGACCCGGTTTTCAAAGAGATTCGTTGATAGCCTAAGCCTCTGAGGTAGTCAACTGATTTCATGAAATCGGCTCGAACTTCGTCATAATTAGCAAGATTCGTATAGCCAAGACGGCTATGACGGGCAAATGATTTGAGTGCACCATTGTTATAGGCCGATTGAACCTCTGGTTTACTCGGGTCAGGGTCAACAACATATCCTCTGTCTTTGAGGAAAAGAGCGTACTCTAGGCTAGTGACTTGGATTTCCCCGCCAATATCTTTAGCTCCCTGTCCCCACTTCAATTCAAGGATTACATCATTGCCATATTTTTCGATTATGTATTCGGCAACTCCGTTACGAGTATCTTCAACATTCATTTGGACGATAATAGCACCATAGCCATCGTAATAATTGAGGTAGGTTTGAATCCGACGGTCTAATTCAGGCGCTTTGATGATCTTCCCATTTTCTAGAACGGATTCCTTATCGACACCGACGACATTTTCACCAATTACAATCGGAAATCCTACTAATGCAGCACCAATAGCAAAGGAATCCCAATACTTGGCAGCAATAAAGGTAGAACCCAAAGCCCCTGTCA
>JAJYAS010000516.1 GCA_021779415.1 Bacillota bacterium | reverse complement strand
TAGTGCTTTCAGAAGTTGCGCCATCGTGACTTGTTTCGTTTCATAGACAATATGCCGTATTGCGGCAATGCTATTGATTAGATCCGCTACGCCAATCAGAATAATCCCATTTCCAGCATTATATTTCGAGCCACCCCAAGCATAATCCTTGGCATTCTCGATACACTCCTTAAAGGTGAACGAAAGTGCAGGAGACGGGCGATTCATACAGACTTCATCGAGCACATGGCTCCCTTTCACAACAGCACGAGTCACATATTTAAGTTGCTCTTTTACAGCAGCTAGAAACTCTTCAAAGGTTTCAAATTCAACCGGATTTCCCGTTCGTTTAGATATATATCGTCCACTCTTCCTGTTTTTCCCATCCAAAAGTGTGAACTCAATAATACTCCCCAGATTGATGTCGGCCAGTGCCGTATACTGGCGTAATCTGCCCTCTAGGTTCGTTTCCACACAGCCACACGGATTCCAATTAAAGGCCTCTTTGAGAGGAATTCCTTTATTCATGAGCATTTTGATGCCGACGTCGTCGTTGTGGAACGCGGGGAATCCGGTTCCAAGACGGATGAGTTCCACCACTTTTCTCAAAAAAAGGTTAGGGTTTTTAGCCAGGCTATAGCGGACCGATAGAGAGGGTTGATAAAGTTGGACATCCATGGTTGCCTGAAGGATCAAGTAGGAAAGATCATTGACTGCGTCCCTTCCATTACTATCCACTCCTCCAACGCAAACGTTCTGAAACATTGGATAGCCTGCGGCGAACTCCGCGGTCACAGCGTCCTGAAAGAGGCACGGCTCGCTGAGCTTAATCCAAAGACAATTGAGAAGTTCTTGAGCCTCATCAGGCGTAATCCGTCCTTCTTCAAGGTCTGCTTTGTAATAAGGCCAGAGATACTGATCCATACGGCCTGGGTTATAACTTGCGGCGTTCTGTTCCATAAAGATGGCTATCTGATAAAAATAAAAGGACTGCAAGGCTTCCCGAAACGTTCGCGCCGGATTGGCAGGAACCTGGTGACATATCTCAGCAATTTCTAAAAGTTCTTTTTTTCTCGAGGCATCATTTTCTAGAGACGCTAGACGCTCTGCTTCCGAAGCATAGCGCTCCCCTAAGGTCCTCAACCCATCTCCGACTACTAAAAGGGATTCTAAATAATAATCCTTTTCATAATCGCCCGGCACGGTGATGTCGAGTTCTGCTTTCCTTTTCTCCACCACGTTTAAGATTCCCGAAACTCCTTCGCGAATCAGCCATTCATATCCGGCGGTCGTCTCACCCCAGCCGCGCACAGCTTTACGGTCGATGTAGACGACTCCGTTATCCCGCAGTTGACGCGTGTCATCAGGAATCTGGACAAGCCACTCTTCATAAGTGGATTTTCCTTGCCAATAAGGGCGAATGACATTTTCGAAAATCGTTCGATCTTCAAGCTTGAGATGAAACGGATCGTAACGGCGTTCATTGATCGTCTCTAATTCCTTATCCAGCACGGACCAGCATGTGTCGGCACACAAAATACCAGCACGCATCTTGCTCCCGGAACTCCCTACGATCAGCTCATCTTCCCATATCCTAATCGTCTTCTCCCTGCACTGTTTACGAAATGCCTTAGCTTTCCGAACGACAAACGGTTCCCCTTCAGCCTCCCGAAAACCTTCTGTAAGAATCCTGGCGTTCTCAAGGTCCATCTCCGGACGGGTCCTTAGGACTCTACTCTTTAGTCGATTGATGCGTTCCATGTAGTTCGGTTTCAGAGTTGTTCGAGACATATCGACCCCTCCTTTCCGCTCACTCCCCAAGATAAGCCTTCGTAATTCTCTCATCCTGTCTCAGCTCGGCACTATCTCCCTCCATTACTATTTGACCCGTCTCTAAAACATACCCGTAATCCGCCAATTTTAAGGCGATTTTGGCATTTTGCTCAACCAGTAAGATCGTTGTTCCCTCATTATTCAACTGCTTAATAATTCTCATGATATCTTGGACTATCAAAGGCGCCAACCCCATAGAAGGTTCATCTAATAAGAGTAATTTTGGTTCTGTCATCATGGCGCGTCCGATCGCCAGCATTTGTTGTTCTCCCCCGGACAAGGTACCGCCACTTTGCTTTTGACGGTCTTTAAGGCGCGGGAAAACTTCAAAGACATGCTCAACTCCTTTTCGGCGCTGTGCCTCATCTTTTAATGTAAAACCACCCAGTTCCAGGTTTTCCTTGACGGTTAAGTCCTTAAAAACCCGCCGCCCCTCCGGCACATGGATCAACCCCATGCTGACAATATTATGGGCCTTTTCTTTAGTAATATCCTTACCGTAAAACTCAACCTTCCCTGAGGATGCCTGGATCAAACCAGAGATCGTCTTTAAGGTTGTGCTCTTTCCGGCGCCATTTGAACCAAGCAAAGTAACAATTTTCCCTTGGGGCACTTCAAGACTTACCCCTTTTAACGCATGAATTTTACCGTAATAAGTCTCTAAGTCGCGCAGGACGAGAGCTACGTCACTCATTCCTCATCCTCCTTTCCTAGGTAGGCTTCAATGACCTTCGGATTATTCTTAACTTCTGTTGCCGTCCCCTCGGCTATCTTCTGACCATAGTCAATCACCACAATTTTTTCTGAGACTTTCATCACGAGTCCCATATCATGTTCAATCAACAACACCGTAATTCCCAAATCATCTCGAATTCGGCGGATTAAGCTAACTAACTGTTCCTTCTCATCTTGATTAAGCCCGGCCGCAGGTTCATCGAGCAACAGAAGTTGTGGCTGAGTGGCTAAAGCTCTGGCCCACTCCACTCGCCTCTGGTCCCCATAGGCCAAATTACGGGCCAAGCGGTCCTTCTTATCCAAAATGCCAACGAACTCCAAACACTCTTCGCTGACCTGCCTAATCTTCTGTTCTTCATGAATCTGACTGGGCATTCTTAAAATCGCTCCAAAAACCCCTGCTGAAGTACGACTATGCATGCCGGACATGACATTTTCTAAAACTGTCATATCTTTGAACAGTCGCAAATTTTGAAAAGTCCGGGCCATACCTTGCTTCGTGATTTTATGTGGCTTTTGCTTAAAGATACTTTGCCCCTTAAACAAAATTTCCCCTTCACTTCCCTTATAAAAGCCCGTCAGGCAATTAAAAGCAGACGTTTTACCTGCCCCATTTGGACCAATCAAACTCATGATTGAATTCTCTTCAACGGAGAAGCTCAGATTACTAACGGCCGTCAACCCCCCAAAACGAAGGGTTAACTTTTTGACTTCTAAGATAGACATTCTACTTCATCCCTTTTTTTCAAGTTCCGGCTATTATAAGAAGGATTCACAACTGGACTGGTATGAGTCGATAATCCCTTTCGACTTAAGAGAAATGAATTTTAACTCTTTCGCTGCGGCCAAAGTCCCTGTGGTCGGAAAACCATAATAATAACCAGTAAAATGCCAAAAACGAGCATCCGCATCTGACCAATTTCTCGAAATATTTCTGGGAAGAAGACTAAAAAAACAGCCCCCAGAATCGCGCCAGGAATTTTGCCCATTCCACCAAGAATTACTGCCAATAAAATCATCGCTGATTGTGTAAAAGCAAAGGTTTCAGGCGAGATGGCCGTCATCTTAACGGCAAAAAATGCACCCGCTACTCCGCCAAAGGCAGCACCAATCATATAAGCATAGAGCTTAGTCTTGACTGGATCAATCCCCATCGCCTCAGCTGCATCTTCATCTTCGCGGATATATTGCCAAGCCCGCCCTAGTCGAGAGTTATGAAGCCTGATGGCA